>JANOED010000237.1:0-2761 GCA_031413035.1 Leifsonia sp.
GGGCCGACGCGCGCCGCGAGCGAGACTGAGAAAAGTCTTAGGATGCTCCTCGACGCCAACGGCTATAGCGATGTGGTTATACGCCGAAGTTCGACCCCATACCGCTAATGGCAGGGCATCCGACGTTCCATGCAGAGCACTCACAACCGACGTCGTAGTCTCCGGCGCCGGCGCCGCCAGCCTCATGCTCGCGCAGGCTCGACCACCGGTGGCGGCGGATGGCGCATCTTGACCGGTGCGCCCGCGGATGTACCGTTCGTGTTCTGCAAGTCGGGGGCACAGCGCGAGGCCCCGCCAGTATTCTGCACGTCGCGGATACAACGCGAGGTCCCGCCAGTACGAAGTGAACAATGCCCAGCGCCTAGGTAAACTCTCGTTCATGGGAGGCGGACGGGTGAACCCACAGGTCAGCCAAACGAACTAACCTTGCCAGACTGGATCTCTGACCCTGATACTTCGACGGTGACCACAGAATGAACGCAGTCGCGAAGCGAGTGCTCGGCCTCGGATTGGCCGTGCTGCTTATTGTCGGGATCGTGCTCGCCGTCTTCTGGGGAAGGCTGTTCCCGAGCGCCGATACCGGCGGCAACGGAGTGCCTGATCCACAGAACCTCGTCGTCGTCAGCGGCGTGATCGGCTCCGAGAAGAAGCCGTTCTTCGAAGACCCCGAGGTTAAGGCCATCTTCGCCGAGAACGGCCTCGACGTGCAGATTGTGACCGCCGGATCACGCCAGATCGCGACAACAGTCGATCTAACCGGAGTCGACTTCGTGTTTCCGTCATCCGCACCAGCTGCCGAGAAGATCAAACGCGAGATCGGCGCATCCACCGTGTATGCGCCGTTCTACTCCCCCATGGCAATCGCCACCTTCACCCCGATTGTCGAGCTGCTCGCCGCCGCCGGAATCGCCTCGCAAGACTCCGCCGGAACCTGGCACCTCGACATGGCGGCCTATCTCGACACCGTCGCCGCCGGAACCCGCTGGAACGAACTGCCGGGGGCGGCCGAAACCTACCCCAGCTCACGGTCGGTGCTGATCTCGAGCACCGACATCCGCCAGTCAAACTCCGCCGCAATGTACCTGTCGATGGCGTCATATGTGGCCAACGACAACACGATCGTGAGCACACCCGCGGCAGAGGACGCGATCATCGACGAGTTGGCAGCACTGTTTCTGGCGCAAGGCTTCTCGGCATCCTCGTCCGAAGCACCATTCGAGGACTACCTCTCGCAAGGCATCGGCTCGAAACCCATGGTGATGGTCTACGAAGCCCAGTTTCTGGGCCGCCAGATGAGCGACACGGGCAGCGCCGTAATCACCGACCAGATGCTGCTGATGTACCCGGAACCCACCGTGTTCTCCAAACACACCGTCGTGCCGCTCAGCGACAACGGCAAAAGGGTCGGCGAACTGCTCGTGAACGATGCGAGGTTGGCTCGATTGGCAGCCATTTACGGATTCCGGCCCGCGGATGCCTCCGTGTTCGTCGACGCCCTCACTGAGCGAGGGCTAGCGATTCCCGCCACACCGGTGAACGTCGTCGAACCCCCCAGCTACGAGACGCTCGAATCCATGATCACCGCAATCGCCGAACGGTACGACACCCCGCCGCCCGCAAGCGGCGATGTGGACCAGTAACCACCACCGAAGGAGAGACAATGACTGACTCACCGCTCAACCTCACCTCCCCCAGCTCCGCACCGCCGCCGCCCGAGGTGCAGTCCGACCTCGTGCTCGTGCCGCCGGCCCCCGTTCCCAACGTCGGCACCGCCCAGGCAAGCTCGATGATGCCGATCGACGACAAGCGCAGCGCTGAGCTTGCCGAGCGGGCAAAGAACTTCATTGCAGACCTCATTGGCAAAGACCCGAAAGCACCCGAGTTCACGAAGAAGATCAACGACGTTGCCGCGATGGGCCGCGAAGAGATCCGCAGTGCCGCAGCCGTGACAAACCGGATGCTGGAGCGGCCCGTCGCTGCCCTCGCCGCCGCACGCGGCACGGGCGATGAAGCGGATGCCCAGCGCAAGGTCGCGAACACCCTTGTTGAACTTCGCCTTCAGATCGAAGACCTCGACCCCACGAAGAACGATGGCGGTATCGGCCAGTTCCTGCTCGGGCTCATCCCCTTCCGCGACAAGATCCGCAGCTACTTCGCCAAGTACGCGTCGGCGCAGGCCCAGCTCGACAAGATCCTCCACGCCCTGAAGAACGGCCAAGACGCCCTGATGAAAGACAACGCGGCGGTCGAGGGCGAGAAGGTGCGTCTGTGGGAGACGATGAACACCCTGCAGGAGTATGCGGTACTCACCAGCGCACTCGACGCGCAGCTCGTCGATCAGATCGATGAGGTGCGAGCAGCGGACGCCGCCAAGGCAGACATCCTAACCGCCGACCTGCTGTTCGCGATCCGCCAGAAGCACCAGGATCTGCTCACCCAACTCGCGGTCAGCGCCCAGGGCTACCTCGCGCTCGATGTGGTGCGCAAGAATAACGTCGAGCTGATCAAGGGGGTGGAGCGGGCATCCACAACCACCATCTCAGCGCTCCGCACCGCCGTGATCGTCGCTCAGGCGCTTGCCAATCAGAAGCTGGTGCTCGACCAGATCACCGCCTTGAACACGACCACCTCTAACCTGATCGTCGCCACCTCGCAGATGCTCAAGAGCCAGTCGACAGCGATTGCCGAGCAGTCCACGTCGGCGACGATCAGCCTCGAGTCTCTGGAGACGGCGTTCCAGAACATTTACGACACCATCGAC
>JANOED010000238.1:0-13958 GCA_031413035.1 Leifsonia sp.
TGCCAAGCAGGCCGAGGAATTGGCTTTCTTTCCGATCTGGTCTTACGCGCATCCCAATGCGATCGAACTCGCGGATCGACTGGCCGGCCATGCCCCGGGAGATCTGAACCGAGTCTTCTTCTCGACCGGTGGTGGCGAGGCCGTCGAGACAGCATTCAAACTCGCCAAGTACTACTGGAAGCTCCAGGGCCGACCCACCAAGCACAAGGTGATCTCGCGCTCGATTGCCTACCACGGCACGCCTCAGGGCGCGCTCGCGATCACCGGCATTCCTGCCATGAAGGAGATGTTCGAGCCCCTCGTGCCCGGTGGCTTCCGGGTGCCTAACACGAACTTCTACCGATCACACGAGATGGGCTTCGTTGCCTCACCGGGCGCGGATGCCGCGGCAGCAGAACGGGAGTTCGGGCTGTGGGCGGCGAACCGAATCGAGGAGATGATCCTTTTCGAAGGCCCAGAAACTGTTGCGGCGGTATTCCTCGAGCCAGTGCAGAATTCCGGCGGCTGCTTCCCGCCGCCGCCCGGCTACTTTCAGCGGGTTCGAGAAATCTGCGACCAGTACGACGTGCTGCTCGTCAGTGACGAGGTAATTTGCGCGTTCGGTCGCATCGGTCACGTGTTCGCTTGCGACGCGTATGACTACGTTCCCGACATGATCACCTGCGCCAAGGGGATGACAAGCGGCTACTCCCCCATCGGCGCTACGATCGTCAGCGAGCGAGTGTACGAACCCTTCAAGCACGGCACGACGGCGTTTTACCACGGCTACACCTTCGGTGGGCATCCGGTGTCCGCTGCCGTTGCGCTAGCGAACCTCGACATCTTCGAGGAGGAGAAGCTCAACGAGCATGTTCGTGAGCACTCTCCGATCTTCAGAAGCACGCTTGAGCGACTCACCGACTTGCCGATTGTCGGGAACGTCCGGGGGGATGGCTACTTCTTCGGCATCGAACTCGTCAAGGACAAGGCGACCAAGCAGACCTTCGATGAGGCCGAGTCGGAGCGGTTGCTGCGAGGATTCCTCTCCAAGGCGCTGTACGAGGCCGGGCTGTACTGCCGCGCCGACGATCGCGGTGACCCAGTGATTCAGCTCGCTCCGCCGTTGACTATTGGTGTGCCCGAGTTCGACGAGATTGAGGGCATCCTTCGCGGGGTGCTGACTGAGGCGTGGTCCCGACTGTAGGCGACTATCGCGGGCTCAGCTTCTGGCACGACACTGTGCCGGATGACCTGAGTCCGCGGTCTGCGCTGCCCGGCGACCGAAGCGCAGACGTCGCGATCATCGGGGGCGGGCTCACCGGCCTATGGACCGCGTGGTACCTCCTCGATCTCGATCCCACACTCGACATCGTGATACTTGAGCGTGAAATCGCGGGATTCGGCGCCTCGGGTCGCAACGGCGGGTGGTGCAGCGCTCTCTTTCCGAGATCCACGGCATCGCTGGAGCGGGCGCACGGGCGCGCGGCCGCGCTCGCCATGCGACGAGCCATGATCGGGACTGTCGACGAGGTGGCGCGCGCCGCGGCATCCGCGGGGCTGGACATCGACCTTGTCAAGGGAGGCACGATCGCCTATGCCCGGTCGGATGCGCAACTGGAGGCCGCACGGTCGGAGGTTGAGGAAGCCGCAGGGTACGGCGTGGATCAACTCGAGCTCTGGGATGCCAACCGAGTGAACGCCGCCGGATCACGGGGAGCAGTGTTCGACCCCTCGTGTGCCCGCATTCACCCGGCGAAGCTTGTGCGGGGGCTCGCCCGCGCGCTAGAGAAGCGCGGCGCCACCATCTTCGAGCAAACCACGGTGACCGACTGGTCGCCAGGACGGGTGCACAGCTCCCATGGCACGGTGACCTGCGAGACCGTCGTCGTCGCTCTCGAGGGTTACGGCGCGGGCCTACCGCAGACCCGCCGCAACGTGCTACCTCTGTACTCGCTGATGATTGCGACCGAGCCGCTGACGGATGCCACGTGGCAGGATCTCGGCATCGAACACGGGCACACCTTCACCGACTTTCGCCACCTTCTCATCTACGGGCAACGCACTGCCGACAACCGCTTTGCCTTCGGCGGACGAGGCGCGCGCTATCACTGGGGCAGCGCGATCAAGCCTGAGTACGACCGAGTGGACGATGTGTTCGACCACCTGCGGCGCGCCCTCGACGACCTATTCCCGTCGATCGGGGGCGTTAAGGTCACGCACCGCTGGGGAGGACCGCTCGGGGTACCGCGTGACTGGCACGCGAGTGCAGGGTTCGATTCTGCGACGAGGATCGCTAGCGCCGGCGGTTACGTAGGCGACGGGCTGAGCACAACGAATCTTGCGGGTCGCACCCTTGCCGACCTCATCGTGGGAGTCGACTCCGAGCTCACGGCGCTGCCCTGGGTCAACCACAGCTCACCACGCTGGGAGCGTGAACCACTGCGCTTCCTTGGCGCAAACGCTGGCCTGGTTGCGATGACCCTCGCCGATACCGAGGAGCGGATCACCGGTCACTCCTCGATCGCCGCCAAGGTCATGGGGCCGCTGGTCGGGCACTAGATTTGTCACGGTGAGCCTCGACTACTTCGGCACTACGATCCCGGCAGATCGCGCGCGCCTTGGCGTGGGCGGTGTCATCGCGATCGTTTTCGCTTTAGCACTCAATCTCATGGTCGCCGGGGGCGTAACCTGGGTCGGCCTCAACCAGCAGCGGGTGGTCGACCAGCTCGCAGTCTGGCAATTTGAACCCAGCGACCAGATCTCGTCTTACGTCGACCGAGTGGGTTTCACCGACGAAGGCCTCCTTCTCTTCTTGGCCAGCAGGCCCATCGTCACGGCGGGCGAGACCTTCGACGAAGTGTGCGGCAGCTACGAGGATGAGGTGGGGATCCTCGGCTGCTACCGCCCGTTCGATCGCACCATCTATTTGTTCGACGTGACCGATGAGCGGCTCGACGGGATCGAAGAAGTCGTGGCCGCCCACGAAATGCTGCACGCCGCGTGGGCACGAATGAGTGATTCAGAGCGTGACAGGATTGGGGCCCTACTTGAAGTCGAGGCGGCAAAGCTGCTGAGTTCCCCCGGATTCGCCGAAACAATGGAGTTCTACGCCGAGGTCGAGCCGGGTCAACGACAGAACGAGCTGCACTCCATCCTCGGGACCGAATTCACCGGCCTTGACCCCGAACTCGAGGCCCACTACGCCCGCTACTTCGTTGACCGGGGCTCGGTCGTCGCCCTCCACGAGGCATCGAATGCGGTCTTCACGGCACAGGCCGAGGCGCTCGACGCCTTGACGACTCAGATCGATGGGCTAGCGGCATCCATTGACGCTGACTACGCGAGCTATAACGCCGGCTACGACGAACTGAATGCCGCAATCGGTTCGTTCAACTCCCGCGCAAATGCGGGCGAGTTCGAGACGCAGGCCCAGTTCGATGCTGAACGAAATGCCCTGCTCTCGCGGCAAGGCGAACTCAACAGTCTCTACCTGTCAATCGAATCGCGTGTCGCTCAGTACGACGGTTTGCTCGCACAGCTTGACGCCCTCAACGCTGCCGCTGCGGCACTCAATGAGGCGATCAACATCTCGCCTAGGAATACGACCGAGACCGAGTCTGGCTAGCCGAAAATTCGCGAGATCGTGGCGATGTCGTCAGGCGTCGGGCTCCATTGGTTGGATGCCTCGGCGTTCTGCCTCAACTGCTGAGGCGTCGTGGCCCCGGCGATCACGCTCGTTAGGCTCGGATGGGCCAGAAGCCAGGAGATGGTCGCCGCCAGCATCGTCACGCCGCGATCAGCGCAGAACCGCTCGTACTCCTCGATGACATCCCAGGGTGCGTTTTCCACCAAATGCGGGCGCTGTCGCATGATTCGAGTGTCCGCCGGCCGCTGCGTTCGGGTGAATTTGCCAGTAAGAAGGCCGTTGTACAGAGGAAAGTACGGCAGGAAGCCAAGCCCGAAGCGGCTCGCGACGGGCAGCATCTCCTGCTCTGCGTGGCGCACGAGTGGGCTGAATTCGTTCTGCGCCGACTCGAATCGTGGGCCACCAAGTGCCTCGGCCACTTCCTCGGCTTCGATCGCCTGTGCCGCACTGAAGTTTGAATGCCCAAAGCTGAGGATCTTCCCTTCCTCAACCAGTTCGCTGAGGGCGGTGATGGTCTCCTCGATAGGTGTTGCGGGGTCGGGGGTGTGGAGTTGGTAGACGTCTAGCCAATCCGTCTTCAAGCGCCGCAGGGAGCCCTCGATGGCTTCGCGAATGTAGGCCCGCGAACCCTTTGGGGCGCCACCGCCGATTTCCAGGTGGATTTCAGAATGGCCAAACTTGGTTGCGATGACGAACTCGTCGCGATGACCCTGCAGCGCCTCTCCGATCAGCGTTTCGCTAACTCCTCGCGTGTACACGTCAGCGGTATCGAGAAGGGTGACTCCGAGTTCCCGCGCCGCGTCGAGCACCGCCGTTGTGCCGCCCTGGGTCTCGGTGAGAGTCCCGCTCCTTCCGAAGTTGTTGCACCCCAAACCGACCACCGAGACGGAGAAGCCGGTTGATCCCAGAGCGCGCGTTGCGAGTGCCGTCATGCTCCTATCCTCCCCCACGGCACAGTGGGTAAACCGTGCACCCGATGTCCGAAATCCGCCAGTCGCCTAACGGATTCCCCGGTTATGGTCGATCTATGTCGCCTCGACCTTCGCTTCTCGAACCCGCCCACCTCGTCAGAATCGACTCGCCCATCGGGCGCATCGAACTCACCGGCACTGCCGAGGCTGTCACTTCTCTGACGATTGAGAGAAACGGGAGGCTTCCGTGGGATCCGCTCCCCGAGAGGAACACTCCGGTGCTCAAGGCGGCGGTGGCTCAGCTTCGGGAATACTTCGCGGGCAAGCGTCGGGTCTTCGATCTCCCCGTAGCTCTTGTGGGCACCGCGTTTCAGGAGGCGGTGTGGACCGAGTTAAGCGCGATCCCGTTCGGAGAAGTTGTATCGTACGGAGAGATTGGCCGGGGCACCGGCAGGCCGACCGCAGGTCGGGCGGTCGGCGGGGCCGTCGGCGCCAACCCGATGCCCCTCATTGTTCCGTGCCACCGGGTGCTGGCATCCGACGGCCGGGTGACGGGCTACAGCGCGGGCGCCGGCATTCCCACCAAGGTGTGGCTACTCGACCACGAGGGCATCGCCCACCGATGAGCGCGAGCTCGGGCATCCTGATCGGTGATGATGACCTCGCGCGCTGCGCATGGGTCGGTGTCGACCCGGAGTATGCCCGCTACCACGACGACGAGTGGGGCCGACCACTCCGCGGTGACCGCGCCCTTTTCGAGAAGATTAGCCTCGAGGGCTTTCAGGCGGGGCTGTCGTGGATCACAATCCTGCGGCGTCGCGACGGGTTTCGAGAGGCGTTCCACAGCTTCGACGTCGACCGTGTTGCCTCTCTTGAAATTGCAGATGTTGAGCGGCTGATGCTCGACGCCCGCATCATCCGTAATCGCGCGAAGATTCTGGCCACGATATCGAACGCGCAGATCGTGCGCGACATGGCTTCGGGCGAACTCGATTCTCTGATCTGGAGCTTCGCCCCGGCGCCCGGCACACGTCCAGCCGCGCTGACCGATTTGCCTACCACGACACCCGAGTCGACTGCCCTTAGCAAGACCCTCCGCGCGCGCGGCTTCCGCTTCGTCGGGCCGACAACGATGTACGCCCTCATGCAATCAGCAGGGCTCGTCGACGATCACCTGGTCGGCTGCCACCGCGCAGCTGGGCGTCGCCCCTAGCGGTGCGTCAACACCAGCTCGAGTTCTCCGGGCGCTCCACGATCCAAGTTGATGCCACGCCCCGCCGCCCATTCCATTAGCGAGTCGACCGTGTCATGGTCGATCCCGCCCTCGATCACCGCGCGAGCGAACTCGCCCTTGCCCTTCTTGTTGAAGTGCGAGAGCGCGACTCGGCGACCCGCTTGATCCTCGGACACGACCCGCAGGTACCACGACCCTTCGGGGGCCGGACCGAGCGCGGCATACGCCTCGCTGCGGAGGTCGACAACGAGATTCCCCCGCGCGACGAGGGAACGGGACACTGGGCCGCGCCAATGGGTGCGTAGCGACAGCCCGGGGAGCCGCGAGTTGTGGGAGAGGCGGTAGGTAGGAATCAGGTCATCCGCGCGCACGAGTCCGAGGAGGGCGGAGTGGATCGCGACCCGGTCTGCGGCGAAGGCGCGCTGGGCAATGCTCAGACTGGCCGAGCCCAGAGCCTCGTACAGCACACCCGTGTAGCGATCGAGGGCAGGCATGACCGGTGAGGACCGCACAGCTCGGTTGCGATCGATCTCATCCCGCTGTGTCGCACCGAGGCCGAGCGCCGTCATGGATCCTCGGACGCTTCTCGAGAGCCGCGCGAGTGCCGCTAGCGCCCCGCAACGCTGCGGTGTGAGTTCGCCGAATCCTAGAGTGCCCAAGTCAAGCGCGGAACCAGCAATTCCGCCGACCCGTTTCGTCTCGGACGGCGGCAGAACCAGCAACACTAGTTCTGCAGGAAAGCGATCGCTCGCTCTACGTTGATGCCCAGCGGCTCTACCGAGTCGAGCGTGATCCGCGCCACCGCGGCACTGTCTCCAGACCACTCGGCATAATCGTCGAAGCTCTGCTCAACCGCGTTCCAGGTGAGCTGGATGTGCGGCATGCTTCGCCGCCATCCCTCGATCCGCGCCCGATGAAGCTCAGGATCGGAGCAGATGACCTCAATGAAGCGAATGGGCTCGTTCATGCGGGTCGCCAGAGCAACCCATTGATCGCGTGCGGGCGCGACTGCGTTCACGGCGTCGACCATGACACCGATGCCGGTGCTAAGGACGCGCTCAGCGAGGGTCTCCGCGACGAGGTACGCCGCAAGCCCGGTCGGTTGATCGGCGTCAATTCCTGCCTGCAGGATTGCGGTTTCGATCGGGTCAACCGAGATGACCGGAATGTTTAAGCGACTCGCGACAACTTGGCCGATCGTCGACTTCCCGGTTCCGGGAAGGCCTGCCATCGCGACCAGCATCAGGGCTATCCCCGACTGACCATCTCGGCGTTTCGCGCGACGACCGTGACGTTGTTGTTGTCGACCGAGAGGAAGCCATCATCAGCTGTTGCCGTGATCAATTCGCCCTCGACGGTAGTGACACGCACCTCGCCGGTACCGAGAATTGCCAGAACCGGCTCGTGGCCGGCCAAGATGCCGATCTCACCCACCAGGGTCTTCGCGATGATCTGCTTCGCCGTGCCAGACCACACCTCGTGGTCGGCCGAGACGATGCTCACCCTGAGTTCGGCCATAGCTAGCCGTTCTCCTTCTGGATCTGTGCCCAACGCTCTTCGACGTCGGAGATCGCCCCGACGTTGAAGAAGGCCTGCTCAGCCACGTGGTCGAATTCCCCCTTGGTGATCGCGTCGAACGACTCGATCGTGTCCTTGAGCGGAACCGTGGAACCCTCGACCCCGGTGAACTTCTTCGCCATGTAAGTGTTCTGGGACAGGAACTGCTGGATCCGGCGGGCACGCGAGACGGTGATCTTGTCCTCCTCGCTCAACTCATCAACACCGAGGATCGCGATGATCTCTTGAAGTTCCTTGTTCTTCTGGAGGATCGCCTTGACGCTCGTGGCGACTCGGTAGTGGTCGGCGCCCAAATAGCGCGGGTCGAGGATGCGGCTCGTCGACGTCAGCGGATCAACCGCCGGGTAGAGCCCCTTGGACGCGATCTCGCGGCTTAGCTCAGTGGTTGCGTCGAGGTGAGCGAATGTTGTAGCCGGGGCTGGGTCGGTGTAGTCGTCTGCGGGAACGTAGATCGCCTGCAGCGAGGTGATCGAGTGCCCGCGAGTCGAGGTGATGCGCTCCTGGAGGATACCCATTTCGTCGGCGAGGTTCGGCTGATAGCCGACGGCGCTCGGCATCCGGCCGAGAAGCGTTGAGACCTCGGAGCCAGCCTGCGTGAAGCGGAAGATGTTGTCGATGAAGAGCAGCACGTCCTGCTTCTGAACGTCGCGGAAGTACTCCGCCATGGTCAGCGCCGAAAGGGCAACCCGAAGACGCGTTCCCGGCGGCTCATCCATCTGGCCGAAAACAAGCGCGGTCTTGTCGAAGACGCCCGCCTCCTCCATCTCGTGGATGAGGTCGTTGCCTTCACGAGTGCGCTCACCGACGCCGGCGAAAACCGACACTCCACCGTGGTCTGACGCAACCCGCTGGATCATCTCCTGGATGAGCACCGTCTTGCCAACGCCAGCACCGCCGAAGAGGCCAATCTTGCCGCCCAACACGTAGGGGGTGAGAAGGTCGATGACCTTGATGCCGGTCTCGAAGAGTTCCGTCTTCGACTCGAGCTGGTCGAATGCCGGGGGCTTACGGTGGATGGGCCAGCGCTCCGTGATCTCAATCTTCTCGCCGCCCATTGTGCCGTCTGCATCGGCGTTGAGGATCTCGCCGATAACGTTGAAAACCTTGCCCTTGGTGACGTCACCCACGGGAACGGTGATTGGGCCGCCAGTGTCGCGAACCTCTTGGCCGCGCACCAGTCCATCGGTCGGCTTCAGGGCAATGGCACGGATGAGATCGTCACCGAGGTGCTGCGCAACCTCGAGTGTGATCTCCGTCGACTCGCTGCCGATCGTGATCGTGGTCTTGAGGGCGTTGTAGATGCCTGGGATCGAGTCGTGCGGGAACTCGATGTCGACCACGGGCCCGGTGACACGCGCGATGCGGCCGATGCCCGCGACGGCGGCCTGCGTCTTGGCGCTTTTGGTTGCTGTAGCCATTTTTAGTCTTCCTTTAGTTCAAAGAACAGTGTCATTTGTGAGCCCGTCCCTGCCGGGCTCACTTGGCCGAGCTCAGGGCGTCTGCGCCGCCCACGATCTCGGAAATCTGCTGGGTGATTTCGGACTGGCGGGCATTGTTAGCCAGTCTGGTGTAGTCCTTGATGAGCTTGTCGGCGTTGTCGCTAGCCGACTTCATCGCCTTCTGAGTAGCGGCGTGTTTGGCGGCCGCCGACTGGAGCATCGCGTTGAAGATGCGGCTCTCGATGTAGACCGGGAGCAACGCATCTAGTACATTGCTCGGTTCGGGTTCGAACTCGTAGGCCGGCAGCACCTCGCCGCCCGCGGGAGGTTCAACGCCCTCGACAACCTCGAGCGGAAGCAGTCGTATGACCTCGGGCACTTGCACGAGCATGCTCACGAACCGATTGAATACGATGTGAATCTCATCGACGCCGCCCTCGCTTGACGACTGGATGAACTTCGCCACGACGGCGTCACCGATCTCCTTGGCGGTCTCAAACTCAGGAGCGTCAGTGCCGCCAGTCCAGATCTTCTCGGCCTCGCGCTTGCGGAACGCGAAGTAGGCAACCGCCTTGCGGCCCACGAGGTAGTACACGACTTCTTTGCCCTGAGCATGGAGTCGTGCAGCGAGCTCTCCCGCTTCTCGGAGCACGTTCGAGTTGAACGCGCCCGCAAGCCCTCGGTCGGACGAGAACACCACGATCGCCGCGCGATCGATCGTTTCCGGCTCCGTCGTGAGGATGTGGTCGACGTTGGAGAAGGTGGCAACAGCCGACACCGCTCGCGTGACGGCGCGCGAGTACGGGCCGGAAGCGGCAACTCGCTGCTGCGCCTTTTGGATGCGCGACGCCGAGATGAGCTCCATGGCCCGAGTGATCTTCTTGGTCGTCTGGGCAGACTTGATCTTCTGCCGGTAGACCCGAAGTTGCGCTCCCATTGCTCTTGTCCCTTAGTCCGATGCTCTACTTGCGGCGCTTCTGACGAACGATCTGCTCTTGCTCGATCTCTTCTTCAGCGATCTCCTCGAAGACTTCAGTGCCGACCGACAACAGCGGCTTGCCGTCGCCGGTCTGGAACTCGAGCTTGAACTTGTCGACAGCAGCGTCAAGCGCCGCAGTCGTGTCGTCGTCAAGCACGTTGGTGTCGCGAAGGGTGTCGAGAACCTTGGTGTTACGAGCCAGATAGTCGTGAAGCTCGGCCTCAAAGCGGAGGATGTCTTCGACGGGAACCTCGTCCAACTTGCCGTTGGTGCCGGCCCAGATCGAGACAACCTGCTTCTCCACCGGGAACGGGGAGTACTGGGGCTGTCGAAGCAGCTCGGTGAGTCGCGCACCGCGCGCGAGCTGGCGACGGCTCGTGGCATCCAAATCTGAAGCAAACATCGCGAATGCTTCAAGCGAGCGGTACTGGGCCAGCTCGAGCTTGAGCGTTCCCGAGACCTTCTTGATCGACTTGACCTGAGCGTCACCACCGACGCGGGAGACCGAAATACCCACATCGACCGCAGGCCGCTGGTTGGCGTTGAACAGGTCGGACTGGAGGAAGATCTGGCCGTCAGTGATCGAAATCACGTTGGTCGGGATGTACGCCGAGACGTCGTTAGCCTTCGTCTCAATGATCGGCAGCCCGGTCATTGATCCGGCGCCGAGTTCGTCGGAAAGCTTTGCGCAACGCTCGAGCAGACGGGAGTGTAGGTAGAACACGTCTCCGGGGTACGCCTCACGTCCCGGCGGGCGGCGCAGCAGCAGCGAGACGGCGCGGTAGGCCTCGGCCTGCTTCGACAGGTCATCGAAGATGATCAGAACGTGCTTGCCGTCGTACATCCACTGCTGACCGATTGCCGAGCCGGTGTACGGGGCAAGGTACTTGAAACCGGCAGGGTCTGAGGCCGGGGCCGCGACAATGGTCGTGTACTCCATGGCTCCGGCGTCTTCGAGCGCGCCCTTGACAGCGGCGATCGTCGAGCCCTTTTGCCCAATTGCCACGTAGATGCAGCGCACCTGCCTTGTGGTGTCGCCGGACTCCCAGTTGGCCTTCTGGTTGATGATGGTGTCGATAGCGATCGCCGTCTTGCCGGTCTGGCGGTCACCGATGATCAGCTGACGCTGGCCGCGACCGATCGGGATCATGGCGTCGATCGCCTTGATGCCGGTCTGCATGGGCTCGTGAACGCTCTTACGCTGCATGACTCCCGGAGCCTGAAGCTCGAGGGCGCGGCGGGTGCTTGACTTGATCTCGCCAAGGCCGTCGATCGGGGCACCGAGCGGGTCGACAACCCGGCCGAGGAACGCGTCACCCACGGGGACGGAAAGAACTTCGCCGGTGCGGGTCACCTCCATGCCCTCAACGATCCCGGTGAACTCACCGAGGATCACAACGCCGATCTCGTCCTCGTCGAGGTTCTGGGCCAAGCCCAGGGTGCCGTCAGCGAAGCGCAGGAGCTCGTTAGCCATTGCGCCGGGAAGGCCCTCGACGTGGGCGATGCCGTCGGCGGCATCCACCACATAACCGACCTCGGTCGTGGTGGCCTTACCGGGCTCGTATGCCTTGACGAACTCCTTGAGCGCGTCGCGGATCTCGTCCGGGCTGATGGTCAGTTCTGCCATTGGTTCATTCCTTTTCGTGGAAACGTCGTATTGCTCGCTAGGCGAGCTGGAGCCTGAGGTCGTTGAGCCTGGTAGCGATGCTGCCGTCAATCACATCGTCGCCGATCTGAACGCGCATCCCGCCGAGCACTGCTGGGTCGACAAGCTCGTTCACACGCACCGTGGTGCCGTACCGAGACGACAGCGACCGAGCGAGACGATCTTTCTGAGCAGGCGCGAGCGGTGAAGCGACGGTGATCGTCGCGATGGTGTGGCCGGATGCCTCTGCGACGATGCCCGCGGCATAGCGAATCAGTTCGGCAATCCGTCTACCTCGAGGTTGGGCGAGAAGGGCCCTCACGATGGCAACAGTCTGCTTGCTCGCCTGAGGGCTGAGCAGTCGCGTGACTAGGGCCACTTTTCCCGCGGGCGAACCCAGACGACTGCCCAGAGCCAGTTCGAGCTCGGCGTTTGAGGCGACCGCGGTGGAAAACGCGAACAACTCGTCATCGATCGAGACTGTCTTCGGTGCTGTGCTTGCCACTGCTCGGATGCCCAAGCGCTCGATGCCCGCAACGAAATCGTCTTCGGACGACCAGCGCCCGCTGGCGAGCGATTCGAGCACGGCCTTGGTGGCTGGATGGTAGGCAGCGAATACCGTCTTCACGATCGACGTGCGACTGGCGAGCGGTGCCGTGTCGTCGGCCAAGGCCGCTCGTAGGGCGGTGGAACCATCGACCACGAGTGCAGCCTCAAGCAGTTGCTCGCCGGCGGCGAGATCCATAGCGCCCTGCGCGACCAGCGTGGCGGTCGCCGCGCTCAGCGCTTCTCGTGTCGCGGAACCCATGACTACGCCTTGGTCTTCGCTGCGGTGTCGGATGCTTCAAGATCGGCGAGGAACCGATTGACGATGTCAGTGGAACGCTTATCGTTGAGGCTCTCACCGACGACACCGGACGCGAGGTCAATCGCGATCGCGCCGACCTCGGCGCGCAGTGACACGAGCGCGCTCTGACGCTCCGCCTCGATCTGCGACTGGGCACTGGCGACGATGCGTGCAGCATCGGCTTGCGCCTGCTCCACCAGCTCGGCGCGGATGCGCTTCGCGTCGTCCCGGGCTCCCTCGCGAATGCTCGCGGCCTCCGTGCGGGCCTCGGCGAGCTGCGCCTTGTACTGATCCAGAGCGTCCTGCGCGCCGGCCTGCGCCTCTTCGGCACGCTTAAGGCCACCTTCGATGGCATCGGCGCGGGCATCCAGAGCAGCGTTCAGCCGCGGCATCACCCTCCAGATGAAGAACACCAGAATGATGACGAAGATGATCGAGCCCCACACCAGGTCGTATACCGCCGGCAGCAGCAGACTCTGGGTCTCTTCTTCAGCGGCCTTCACGGCGAATGCGGTGAGCATTCGGCCTCCTTTGGCTTGCGGTTGGGGGTTACGGGGCGGGGAACGGGATGAACGCGACGGCGATCGCGATGAACGCGAGCGCCTCGGTCAGTGCAATACCGAGGAACATCAGGCCCTGCAAGCGGCCCTGCAGTTCGGGCTGGCGAGCAACCGACTCGATGGTCTTGCCGACGATGAGGCCCACTCCGATACCAGAGCCGATAGCGGCGAGTCCGAAGGCGAGCGGTGCGAGCTGTCCAACAACGTTCATTGCTGTGTCCTTTCAGGGTGGTTGCTTGTCCGACGAGCAGTGGAGATCAATGCTCTTCGGCCAGCGCCATCTGGATGTAGATGGCGGTGAGGATGGTGATGACGTAGGCCTGGAGCGCCGCGACGAACAGCTCGAGAATGGTGAAGGCGAACCCGAACACAAATGTGCCGACACCGAGGAGGCCGAGGAGGTTGCCGTCGGCTAGCACGGTGAAGAAGAAGAATTGAGTGGCGGCGAAACACAACACGAGGAGCATGTGGCCAGCCACCATGTTCATCAGCAATCGCAGCGTAAGGGTGATCGGACGCAGGATGAACGTGGAGAGGAACTCCAGAATCGCGAGAAAGCCTGCCATGAAGGGATTGAGTCCCGGCAGAATCAGCGCGTTCTTGAAGTAGCGCAGGCCGAACTTTCGCACGCCCGCGTAGATGAACAGCACGTAGGCGACTAAGGCCATGATCAAGGGCAGACCGATGACCGAGGTACCCGCAATCTGGAATGGCGGGATGATGCCGGTGATATTCATTCCCAGCGTGACGAAGAAGATCGTCATCAGCACCGGCATGAAGCGCTTGCCATCCTTCTCGCCGAGGGTGCCGATGACGATGTTGTTGCGCACGAATCCGGTCACTATCTCGAAGGCCGCCTGGCCACGACTCGGGACGAGTTTCATGTTGCGGGTGCCGAGCCAGAAGATAACAAGCAGGGCCACCATCACTATCAGGCGAATCAGCATGATGCGGTTTAGTTCGAACGGTGTGCCTTCGAACAGAATGGCGGGCGGGAAAAATTCCGCAATGGAAGGACCACTAAAACCACCGTCTGAGTCGTCACCTTCGACGAACGGCAGAATCGAGACGAGAGCGGAGGTAATCAGTTGTGTTTCTCCAGCATCGGGCATTCGAGACGGGGCGATCGGGGAGCTTGGT
>JANOED010000239.1:0-1527 GCA_031413035.1 Leifsonia sp.
GGTGCTAAACACCGACGCCGAGGGTCGTCTCGTGATGGCAGATGCGCTTGTGCTCGCAAGCGAAGAGTTTCCCGATGCAATCATCGATGTGGCGACTCTCACCGGCGCGATCATTGTTGCGCTAGGGCGCCGCACCGCGGGTGTCACCGGAGACGATTCAGTCGTCGACGCGATCGTTGCTGCCGGTCGGGCCACGGGCGAGTCGCATTGGCCCTTGCCACTACCGGCTGAGCTGCGCGAACACCTGAAGTCGAAGTTCGCTGACCTTGCCAACCTGAACCCAGCCGTACGCGACGGGGGTTCTCTGGTCGCGGGTATCTTCCTTCGGGAGTTCGTTGGTCCGACCGCCGACGGATCGGGGCGCATTCCGTGGGGGCACATCGATATTGCGGGAACTGTGAACAACGCTGGCCCCGCGTATGGCTTCATGGGTGATGGGGCGACCGGTTCATCGGTACGCACGCTGGTAGCAGCAATCGAATCCTTGGCCGAGTAGCCGACCTAGAGCTCTCGCGGAGAAGCGCGCCGCCACTGCACAACCGCTGCAGCGAGCCCGGCCAGCATGATCGCACCGCCGATGAGCTCGACAATCCCGGGAACCTCGCCCTGCACGAGCCACGCAACCACAATTCCGACGACCGGTACCAAGAGTGTGAACGGCACCACGGCGCTGGTCGGGTAGTGGGCGAGCAGCGTGTTCCAGATTCCGTATCCGATGAGGGAGGCGGCGACAGCGGTGTAGAGGGTCGACAGGATCGCCACGAGGGAGAGGTTGATGAGGGCATCCCACACCACAGCCGGGGTGTCGACGATGAGGGCGAGCGCGAGGGCCGGCAGCGGCACGATCGCACCGCTCCACACCACAAGTCCCAACCCGGATGCCGCCTTCGAGCGTCGGGCGAGCACGTTTCCGATCGCCCACGCGAGGGCCGAGCCGAGGGAGACGATCAAGGGCAGCCACGGCGCACTGGCGCTGTGTCCGGCGATCACCAGCGTCAACCCGAGCATCCCGATTCCGACCCCGATCGCCTGTCGTCGGCTTGGACGCTCCTTGAGGAACAGGGCCGAGATCACGATCGAGAAGATCACCTGCGTCTGGGCGACGAGGGAGAGCAGGCCGGGTGGCATCCCGAGAGACAGAGCCAGATAGAGCAAAGCGAATTGCCCCAGACTGAGGAATGAACCAATCAGCAGAATGTTGCGCCACCCAATCGCTGGCGGCTTGATGAAGAAGATGGCTGGGATGCACACCGCGACGAATCTCAGCGCGAGAAAGAGCAGTGGCGGAACATCGACCAGCCCCACGTCGATGATGACGAAGTTGCTGCCCCAGATCAGCACCACGAGTAGCGCGAGAAGAGAATGTCGAGGGCTCATGGGCCTGTTCACACTATCGTCAACACCATGACCACCCAACCCACCCGCTGGATTGCCCGTAAGCGGCACTGGGTGCCTCTCGCCTTCCTTAGCCTCGGCGTCGCCGTCGTGATGTTCTCAATCGTGAGCCCGTGGCCTGCTGCGCTGGTG
>JANOED010000240.1:0-1659 GCA_031413035.1 Leifsonia sp.
ACTCACCAGCCCCGGATTACGAGTCGAGAGTTTTTTGGCTTGTTCCAGTGATGAAGTGGCTTCGCGATAATGTTTTTTACGCATATGCCCATACCCGTTGAAGTAGTGCAGCATGGATTGATTTGGAAACAATTCTAGTCCTTGTTCGGAATGAAAAATAAGACTGTCAAACTGATTCAGTTGCGACTCCAGGAAAAGTAGCCCGGTGATCTGGTTCGCTGCCGTCTTCCTGCTGAGCCGAGGGCGCAGGCCGATTGTGCGACTCAGCTGGCTGCTCGTTGGCCTCGTCGTGGTGCTACCGTGGCCGTTCGTACTGGGGGCGTGGGCGTGAGCGACAACGGCATCTCTGACTCAGACAACCCGATCGAGGCCGCCGTTGCTGACGACACCGAGCAGGCGACACGCGGGCGCTATGGCTGGTTGAGCCTTGTCGTCGCCTTCGTGTTCGCCTTGCTCTACGCCTACGACCTCTGGGAGGCCGTCGGCAACATGATTCAGCTCCCGGCCGTCTACGACGCGTTCGGCTACGGCTCAGAGAATGTGCCCTGGTGGTTGCTCTGGATCGGTGTGGCAATCCCGGTAATCGTATTCGCGATCGCCTTTGTCGCCGGGCGTCGGCGTAGCGTCTTCGCCAAGGCGGTGATCTTCTTCGTGGGCCTCGCCGTTGTGGCTGGCTTGTCGCTCGGCGTTCTAGCCCTCGAGGAGATCTTGCGGCCGGTCATCCTCACGATCAGCAGCTAGACGATCGCGAGCACGATCAATCCGATCAGCACGAGCTGGCCGACGAGCCGGGGCCAGAACGGGATTGCCGCCTGCCCGAATCGCTCGGGGTACCGCGCCGCGTAAGCGTTGGCCGGGAACACGGCGATCAGAAAGACGATCAGGGCGATCCCGGCGACGACGTGGATGCCCGGCACCAGCAGCCCGATGCCTCCAGCGATCTCGCACACCCCGGTGAACCGCACGAGCACCACGCCGGGGACTACGCGCTTGAACGACGGCGGAATCATCGCACTCATTCCGCGGGCGACGCTCGGAACGAAGTGCAGTATCCCCATCCCCACAAACAGAATTGCCAGCAGAATGCGCAGAGCGATCACGGCAATCTCGGGCATGGTCCATCGTCACACGCTTGTCTACACTGCGTGACTTGCAATGCTGTGTGAGACACACTAATGTGATTGTTATGTACGAAGCCGAGGTCCTCGCCACCCACCGCCAGGAGGTGCGGCGCGGCACAGTCGTGCTCGCCTGCCTCCTCACGTTGGTGAACCCGAACTACGGATACGCCCTGCTCGAGTCGCTGGAACGCGACGGATTCCCGGTGGATGCCAACACCCTCTATCCGCTGCTTCGCCGACTCGAGAAGCAGGGGCTCCTCACCAGTGAGTGGAACACCGACGAGGCTCGCCCTCGTAAGTTCTACGCGACGAGCGCTGACGGTGTGGCGCTCGCCGACCTCCTCTATCGAGATTGGGTCGATCTCGACTCCGCAATCCGAACCCTGAAAGGCATCTCATGACCACCACCCTGACCGATCGCTACACGGCGAGCCTGGTGCGGCTGCTGCCGTTGCGGCAACGGCGCGATATCGAAAGCGAGTTGCGGGCATCCATTGCGGATGCCGTCGACGAGCGCCTCGAAGCCGGCCTCTCGCAC
>JANOED010000241.1:0-6466 GCA_031413035.1 Leifsonia sp.
TGCGGGGGCGAGCTGGCCGATACCCGCGGAGAGCTGGCTGACTCCGCCGGTGTAGTCGGAGATACCCGCACTCAGCGCGCTGAGTTGTTGCGCGCCAGTGTTGAGTTCGTAGAGTCCGTACGACAGCGAGTTCACGCCGCCCGTGTACTCGGCGAGCCCTGAAGACAGGGCGGTCGCACCGTTAGACAGGTCGGTCGCACCCGTTGCTGCGGCGGTCAGCGATGTTCCCAGCTCACCGAGGCTCGCGTAGATTCCGCCGATGTACTGTGCCGTGATCTCGTTGCCGAAGGTGTCGACCATGGTCTGGCCAACGACCTGCGCCACCGAGCCGGTCAGGTAGCTGTGGGCGTCATCGGTCTGGATAGAGATGTCCGCCTTCTGGGGTTCAGTGCCGCCGAGCGACAGAATCGAGTCGGAGAAGTTCGCAGGCACGGTGAGCACGGCATACACCTCGCCCGCGGCTAGCTTGGCTTCGGCGTCATCCGCGTTGGTGATTGTCCAGTCGAAGCCCTCGCCCGCACCGGTCAATTCGGTGACGAGCTGCCGACCCGCGAAGACGTTGGTGACGGTGCCGTCGTCGTTGGTGATCTGTTGCAGGGCATCCTCGTTGACGATAGCGACGGGTATGCGGTCGAGGGCAGTATCGCCCTGACCCACAGCACCGACGAAGAGGCCGGCGAATGCGAGCGGCACGAGAACGACGGCGGCGATACCGATCCGTCGGAGCCAGGGAGTTGAGGTGGTCATCGTGCGAGTCCTTCCGACACGAGCGAGTAGAGGTCGATATCGACGCGCGGTCGGGCGACCGCGAAGTCGGTGACGCGAGCGGGCACGGGAGTACCGATCACGAGAGTTGTGGTTGCCGGAGCCAGAGCGTGTAGTGCCGCAACGAACGCGGACTCATCGTCGGGGCTTGCGAACGGGTCGAGCTGGTCGAGCATCACCACTGGGGTTCGCTCGGCGAGCGCTACGGTTGCTAGTGCGACAGCACGCTCGAGCTGCGGTAGCTCGATGAGGCTGCTTTCCAGCCGCACCGGAGTCGATCCGCCAAGCACCGAGTTCACCCGATCAAGCCACCGCTGAGCCGACCGGTGAGTGCGGAACAGGCGGTACCACGGCAGCGTCATCTCCAGGCGCTCGATGAGCAGCTCTCCGACGGTCACGCTCGTTTCCGAGCGCTGCGAGCCTCCGACGTCGGCGAGCGCGACAAGCGCGCGAACCTCGGCGGCCTCCGACGGCAACGGATGCCCGGCGACCTGTGCCTGCCCCGACAACGGGTCCAGGCGTCCCGAGAGTGTGGCGGCAACAAGTCTGCGGTCCATTACGTCGCCACTGGCAACCACGATCGCGCCCCTCGGAACGCTGAAGGTCAGCGGACCAACTTCGTGATCGCGTGAGCCAGCAACGAGGTAGTCGGCACTGAGCGCGAAGTCACCCTCGCCCCGGGCCCAGTCGACGGCGTGCTTGTGCTCGCGCAGCTGCTCACCTTCGATGTCGACGTTGGGCAGCAGTCGGCCGAGCCAGCGTGGCATCCACCACGCGGCCTTACCAAACAGGGTCATCAGCGCGGGTACGAGCGTCATTCGCACCAAGAAGGCGTCAAACGCGATACCGACGGCGAGCCCCAGAGCGATGGGCTTGATCATGCCCGCGCCCTCAGGCACGAACGCGAAGAAGACGAAGAACATGATGAGGGCGGCCGCCGTGACCACTCGCGCACCGTTTGCGAACCCGGTGCGCACCGCGTACCGGGCGTCGCCGGTCTTGACGAACTCCTCGCGCATTCCCGAGACGAGGAAGACCTCGTAGTCCATCGCGAGTCCGAAGAGAACTGCCATCAGGATGATCGGCATGAAGCTCAGGATGGGACCCGGGTTCTCGACGTCGAGCACCTCACCGAACCAGCCCCACTGGAACACCGCGACAACGACCCCGAAGGCGGCGACAACAGAGAGGAGGAAGCCGAGTGCCGCCTTGACCGGAACCAGCACCGAGCGGAACACCATCATGAGAAGCACGATCGACAGGCCAACAACAATCAAACCGAACGGAACGAGTGCGTCGGTCAGTCGGTTGGAGATATCGATGCCGATCGCCGTTGTGCCGGTCACCGAGATCGGAGTGTCGTAGCGCTCGGCAATGTCGGGGGCAAGGTCGCGGATGGTCTGCACCAGTTGCTTCGTCTCTACTGAGTCGGGCGCAGTTGTCGGGGTGACCTGGATGATCGCGGTGTCGAGGCCTTCGCTCGGGAAGCCCTGCGACACGTAGGCGACGCCGTCGAGCCCACGCAGATCGTCAGCGATTGCCTCAAGATCGTCGAGGATGTCGATCGTCTGAGTGATGTCGACCGCGACCACGAGCGGACCGTTGAATCCGGGGCCGAAGCCGTCGCTGACCAGATCGTAGGCGAGTCGCTGGGTCGAGCCGCTGGGCTCAGAACCGCCATCGGGAAGGTTCAGGTCGAGACTCAGGGCAGGGATCGCAAGGGTACCGAGTAGCGCGACGACGCCAACGCTGGCGAGAATCGGCCGCTTCATGACGCCCTCGACCCAGCGCAGCCCCATCGTCTTCTTGCGTGGGCTGTTCGTCGACTGTGACTGCCCTTCCGGCTGTCCTTGCGACTGGCCTTTCGGCCGGCTGTGCGGCTCGCTCGGCTGCAGGCTCGCGGTGGCTTGCGCGCGCTTCCAGGCCCGCGACCCCTCCTTCGGGATCAAGCGACCCTTCGCGAGACCGAGGAGGGCGGGAAGGAGTGTGGTCGCGATGCCAATCGCAATCAGCACCGCGACGGCGGCCCCGACTCCCATGACAGACAGGAACGGGATGCCCACAACGAGCAGTCCGAGCAGCGCGATTATCACCGTGACCCCCGCAAAAACCACGGCACTTCCCGCGGTCCCAACAGCCATCGCGGTCGACTCCTCCGGATCCTCTCCGGCTGCCAGTTGAGTGCGATGCCGGGACAGGATGAACAGGGCGTAGTCGATGCCCACGGCGAGGCCGATCATGAGGGCGAGAAGCGGAGCCGAGCTCGAGACTGTCGTGAACGCGGAGAAGGTCATGATTGCCCCCATGACGATGCCTACTCCGATGAGCGCTGAGAGCAGGGGCATGCCCGCCGCGAGGAGTGAACCAAATGTGATCACGAGCACGAGGCCGGCGAAGACCACGCCGAAGACCTCCGTGACAGTGATTCCCACCGTGGTGTCCTGAAAGACTTGCCCGCCGAACTCAACCACGAGGCCCGCGTCGCGCCCGATGCTTGCAGTCTCGGTTAGCTCGGCGATCGTGGCATCCGTCACTTCGCTCGATACCCCATCGAATTGCACGCGGATGATCGCCATCGACTCGTCGTTGGTGATCGCTCGACCGGCGTACTCGCTGAAGGGACTCACCGCTGAGTCGACACCGTCGACGCGCCCGAGCGCTGCTGTCAGTTGTTCGATGACGGCTTCCTCTTCGGGGATGGATGACCCGTCCGGCGCCACCACGACGACCGTCGCAGAGGCTCCCGCAACCGAGGGGAACACCGCCTCAAGTCGATCGAGCGCCTCCTGCGACTCCGTGCCGGGAATCGCGAACGACTCTTGGAACTGGCCGCCAAGGCTGACGCCGGCTCCAACAGTCGCGACGAGCAGGAAGACCCACACGCCGATGACGCGCCAGGCGCGCCGATACGAAAAACGGCCAAGACGATAGAGCAGTGTTGCCACGAGTTACCCCAGGGTGGTGTTAGTTCAGCGAATACGAATGGGCGCGAGTAGCTCGCCCAGAATCGAGAGAAGAGCAACCCTGGTCTCCTCGTGAGGCTCGACCGGGAGGTCGAGCGTGTGCACAGTGCACAGCATGTAGGCGGCCCCGCCGAGGGCGATGCCGAAACGCATCTTCTCCTCGAGGCTCGCGGCGTTGGCCGAGAAGAACTCGGCAAGGCGAAGCACGAGCGCGTTCGCCCGGTCGATCACGGGAACGTCAACGAGCGACGGACCCTGATTGATGAACATGTGAACTTCGAGTCGGTGCTCGAGCAAGAAGTCGACAAACGCTTCGAGGAATGCGGTTCGGCCCTCGTCATCGAGTTCGGCTCCGATGAGGGGTTCGAGAATTTCGATCATTCGGTCGATCGCGGGACCGATCGCTGCTTCGAGCAGCGCCTCCTTCGACGCATAGTGGTAGAGCACGCTCGACTTGGATAGCCCGGCCAATTCGGCAATGCGTTGCAGAGAGGTTCCCGCATACCCGGCGGTCGCGAATTCGGCGAGCGCTATGGTGCGGAGATCCTCTTGGCTGGACATGCTTCAACGCTAGCTGACCGAGCGGTCAGGCAACTGTCCGATCGGTCAGTTCGAGGTGAACTCTCAGGGAACACTCTGCGGCGGTGTGATTCACCCCGGGGTCGGGGTAGCGTTGTGATGACGTTTCGTAGAAGGCAGTCGACATGCGCAGGTTCCTGTTCAACTCGAGCATCCTCAGTGCTGTGTTCGGTGTGTTTGGGGTAGCGCAGGCGACGCGGCGTGGTCCGCGCGACTGGCGGCTCATCCTCATGTGGATCAGCTGGGGGCTCACGGTCGCCATCGCGGTCGGCACGGTCATGAAGGCCACCGATGACGCGGACGAGCTCGAGGCCTGACAAGCGAGCGATTAGCTCAAGAAGCCGCGCAGCAGCGCCTCGGAGCCCTCAAGGTGCTCACCCATTGCTGACGCTGCGCGCTCCGGGTTGCCTGTGAGGATCGCGACCACGATGTCTTCGTGCTGCTGGTTGGAGTGATCGATGTTGCGCGCGAGCAACGGAATGCCATCGAGCAGCTCGTTCACGCGGGTACGGTTGTCGGCCAGCAGCGACACCAGCGACGGCGTGCCAACGACCTCGGCGATGGTCAGGTGCAGCCGCGAATCCATCCTTCGGTAGTTGTCGACGGATGCCGCGGCAGTCTCCCTAAGGCGAGTCCACAGCAGATCGCGCTGCTCTCTGCTCAACTCCCGCCCGGCGGCGGCCCGAGCCGCCCCCACCTCGAGGATCTCCCGCAACCCCAACACGTCGTCGAGGTCTGCGGCGGTCGGGGTTGGGGCATCCGCACTCGCGTGCGGTAGTGGGTCGCTCACAAAGGTTCCGCCGTACCGCCCGCGACGCGCAATCAAGTAGCCAGCCTCTGAGAGGGACTTGATCGCATCCCGAACCGTGTCTCGACTGACCAAGAAACGCGCAGCGAGATCGCGCTCAGGGGGCAGTGGCTCGCCGGGATGCACGACGCCGAGTCGGATCGCCTGGAGCAGGCGTGCGACCGTGTCTTCGAACGAGTTGCCGGCGCGCACCGGCCTGAAGAGCACCTCGTCGGCGAGGCCCTCGTAGGCCGTGTCCTCCCCCGGGCTGGCCACGGCTAGATCGGGGTCACGTACGCGGAACTGATACCCCCGTCAACGAGGAAGGTTGAGGCGGTGATGAACGAGGCGTCGTCGCTCGCGAGAAACGCGACCGCAGCCGCGAGCTCCTCTGGCTCGGCGAAGCGGCCCTTAGGAATGTGGATGAGCCGTCGTTGCGCTCGCTCGGGATCCTTCGCGAACAGCTCCTGCAGGAGGGGCGTATTGACCGGGCCGGGGCACAACGCGTTGACCCGAATACCCTGCCGAGCGAACTGAACGCCCAGCTCTTTCGTCATGGCGAGCACTCCGCCCTTCGAGGCGGTGTACGAGATCTGGCTGGTAGCCGAGCCCATCACGGCAACGAAGGATGCCGTGTTGATGATCGACCCGGACTGTTGCGCGACCATGTGGCGCAGCGCCGCTCGCGAGCAGAGGTAGACGCTCTTGAGGTTGACCTCTTGCACTCGGTCCCAGGCGGGAAGCTCGGTGGTCTCGATGGAGTCGTCGTCGGGCGGCGAGATACCCGCGTTGTTGAAGGCGATATCGACGGAGCCGTAGGTCGAGGCAGCGGTGTCGAACAGGTGATTGACCTGAGCCTCGTCGGTGACATCGACCTTCACGAACAGGCCGCTCACCTCTTTTGCCGCCTGCTCGCCGGCCTCCGAATTGAAGTCTCCGATCACGACGGTCGCGCCCTCCGCCGCGAAGCGGCGAGCGGTGGCGAGGCCGATCCCCGACGCGCCGCCGGTGATGACGGCGACCTTGCCCTTGAGGCGCTGGGTGAGGTCGATGGGGGTTACTGCCATGGTGGCTCCTATTCGGTGCTGAAGAAGACGTTCTTGGTTTCGGTGAAGGCGGTGGCCGCATCCGGACCCAGCTCGCGCCCCAGCCCGGACTGCTTGAATCCACCGAACGGGGTCGAGTAGCGCACGCTCGAATGCGAGTTGACCGACAGGTTGCCGCTCTCAATACCCCGAGCTACCCGGATCGCGCGGCCGACGTCGCGGGTCCAGATCGAGCCGGAGAGTCCGTAGATGCTCGAGTTCGCCAGCGCGATCGCGTCGGCTTCGTCGTCAAACGGGAGCACGGCCACCACCGGGCCGAAGATCTC
>JANOED010000242.1:0-3722 GCA_031413035.1 Leifsonia sp.
GTGGCGGGACTCGTGGCGATCGCGATGCTGGGCGTGATTATCGTCGACGACCTGGATGTGGCAGGTTTCCACCGAGTGCTGATCATCACGGCGGCCCTCATGGTGGCAGGCGGACTTGTCTCGTTCTTCGGGATCCGCAACCCGCCGAGAAAACTACGCGACGAGGTTCCTGCCGGAGAAAGCCAGTAGCACGACGATAACCAGCGCTGCGGCCATGATCAGTTGAAACAGCAGCCGGGACGGTGCCCGGGATACCCCGAGCCACCAGCACACCCCGGCAACGACGACCACGAGCCCCAAGCCAACCAGCCGAGGCACATCGAACGCCCCGGAGCCCACGACCACGAAGGAGCCTCCCGCAACGAGCGCAAGTGAGATCGTCGCCACCGACGCACGCAGCCCCGCAAGCTGAGGTGTGCCTCGAACCCCGTGCCTTCGATCGTCATCGAGGTCGGGGAGGGCGTTCGCAAAGTGCGCCGACACACCGAGCAGTGCCGCCGCTGCAACCGCCCAAGGCGCGGGAAGTGCGGGAGTGGGCAGCGCCAACGTCACGACGAACGGCAACAGCCCGAACCCCACAACGTAGGCAACAACGGAGAACGGTGTGGACTTCACCCCTGCGTTGTAGGCCCAGCCAGCGCCCATGAATCCGAGGTGCGCGAGTGTCGCGGCCCACCCGAGCGGAATCGTCAGGGCGATCGCCAAAGTGGCAAGCCCGAGGGAGACTGCCCGAGCAAGGCCGACCGAGATAACTCCAGCCGCGATGGGTTTGTCGGTGCGGCCAGCCTCGCGGTCGCGTTCCGCGTCGATCCAGTCATTTGACAGGCCCACCGAGAACTGTTGCACCAACACCGCAGCCCCAAGCAGGGCAACGCGGGCCAGATCGAGTCCGACGCTGATGCCGAGCACGACGGTGATCGCGGTAACCAACATCGACGGCCCCGGATGCGTCGAACGGAACAGCGCCACGACGGTCATCATGCGCCCATCGTAGGCCGAGCGCGAGGGGTGTTAGCATCACCGCATGGCCAGAGCGGGCACGGCGAGTAGAGCGCTGCTTGCCGCGGTCATCGCGATTGCGCTCGTCGGGTGCACCGCACAAGCCGAACCCGACCTGCCGCCGCCACCGCCGCCGCGACCAGCACCACCCCCGGTCGATCCGATTCTCAAGTACGCCGACGACCGGCTTAGCGTCATGACGCTTGACGAGAAGATTCAGTCGATGCTGATGGTCTACGTCGCGGGATTGGATGCCGCGGCTCTGCGGTCGTTCGCCGACGCGAACAACCTAGGCGGCCTCATCCTGATGGGCAGCAACATCCCCGAGCCAGCCGAGGCCCTGGCGGGGATGACCCCGATCATGAGCGCGGAAGCAGGTCTCCCACTCCTGATCGCGATTGATCAGGAGGGCGGGGTGGTTCGTCGTGTCTTCAGTGACACCGCCGCATCGGCCGAGGAGTTGCGCTGGCTCGACCCCGCGGCTGCTCGTGACGCGTTCGCGAGTCGAGGCGCATTGCTCGACAGTCTCGGTGTCTCGGTGAACTTCGGCATCGTCGCCGACGTGACAGACGACCCGGGGTCGTTCATCTACGACCGATCCATGGGTTCTACCGCTGCGGATGCTTCGTCGCGAGTATCCGAGGCAGTGGCGGGTGAGCACGGTCGCGTGCTGTCGACGCTCAAGCACTTCCCGGGCCACGGAGTCTCGCCGGGCGACTCGCACTCCAGCATCCCGACCACAGCGATCGGCCTCGACGAGTGGCGAGCCAATCACGGGCCGCCGTTCACCGCAGGCATTGCTGCTGGGGCCGAGTTTGTGATGTTCGGACACCTCCAGTTCGACGGCGTGGACGCACAACCAGCGACCCTGTCGCCGCTGTGGCACGAGATTCTGCGCGATGAACTTGGGTTCGACGGGATCATCATCACCGATGACATGAGCATGCTGCAGAACTCCGGGCGCGAGGATCTCGCAGACCCGTATCAGAATGCGATCCGCGCGGTCGCCGCAGGCAACACGATGCTGCTCTATGTCGGATCCATTGACGTCGCTGGAGTGGTTGTTGCGATTAGGGAGGCGGTGCTGGCCGGAACGATTTCTGCCGAGCTGATTGACGACGCTGCGCATCGCATCCTGATGGTCCGTCGCACGCTGTCGGGTCAGACCAGCAACTTCGTGCACTGTTTCGACGCGTGCCAGGCGATCATCGAGTAGAACGTCGAGGCACAGCTAGCCGTCAGATCGTGGGCAGCTGAAGTCCGCTGAGCTTGAGTTCAATGGGGGGAACGGCTGCCGATCGGGAGGGCGCGTCGCCAAAGGCCGCCGCTGTTGGTGGCTGGGTAAGCGAGCCACCAACCAGCAGCGTGCCGGCGAGCAGGGCGAATCCTGAGAACGCGGCCAGCCCGATTGTCGCCTTCGTGAGTTTTTCATCTCGTCGCGACTTAGTGACAAGCATGATGACAGCAACGATCGCGGTCACCGCAACAGCAATTGTCACGGCGACCGCGAGGTCGCCAGCGCCGGCGGGGGCAGACGCCATTACAGCAATCATTGCGCTGAGTCCCTTCGGGTAGGAACCGATCCGTCGGGTACGGACTGTTCTACCGGGAGTCCGCCTTTAGGGGGACTACCGGCCAGCGTTGACAAGATATCAGGGTACGGCGTGGAGGTCAACTGAGCTGTGTACCCCCGTTCAAGGGCCTACCCCGAGCGTGTGTGCTTGAATCGGCCATGGCCGTAACTGTGGGTGATCTGAGCGACATCGTTATCGACACCTCGGTCTCGGGCGGGAGCCCCGGCCTGAAGGGTGTGCTGGGGGTGCCCGAGGGCGCGGGGCCCTGGCCAGCCATTGTTGTCGTTCACGAGGTTTTCGGCATCGACGATGAAATGCGCAAGCAGATCGCACACCTCGCCTCGTTGGGATACCTCGCCCTAATGCCCGACCTTTACACGGCAGGCGGGGCCAGAAGGTGTCTCGTCGCCACAATGCGGGCGATGCGTAGCGGGCACGGTCGCGCCTACGCCGACATCGAGGCGGCACGGCAGTGGCTCCTCGCCCAACCCGACGCTAGCGGCGCAGTCGGTGTTCTCGGGTTCTGCATGGGCGGCGGTTTCGCCCTGATGACCGCGGCGAGCGGTTTCGACGCTGCCGCAGTCAACTACGGAATGCTTCCCACCGACATGGAGGTCTCGCTCGAAAACGCGTGTCCCGTGGTGGGCAGCTTTGGCGGCAGGGATGTCCCCCTGAAGGGTGCGGCGGAGGCGCTCGAGCTGACGCTCGCTGTCAAGGGCATCCCCCACGACGTGAAGGAATACCCCGAGGCCGGGCATGTCTTCATGAACGAGCGACTCAGCGGTCCGATCTGGATTCGGCCACTCGTGCGGGTGCTGAACTTTGGTCCGAACCCCGAGGCCGCCGCGGACGCTTGGTCACGAATCGACGACTTCTTCACCACCCACCTCGCCACCACTAAGTGAGTAACTCAGCCGCCGCGAGTTGCTTCGCGAGCCCGGCGCCGTCAGGCGCGAAGAACCAGCGCACCTCAGAGATCGAGTCAGGTTCGCTTGCCTTACTGCGACCGCCGGCCAGTACCGCCTCTCGCGTCGACAACTGCCTGATCGCGATTGCAGCGACATTGTCGGGGTGCGTCGCAGCGAACTGCCCGTAGATGGCCTCGTCGTGTTGGCCATCGTCGCCGATGAGCAGCCACCGCATTCCCGG
>JANOED010000243.1:0-2909 GCA_031413035.1 Leifsonia sp.
CCGCGACACGCGCGTCGCACAGCCGCTCATCGTGGCTGCCGGACTCGTCACTCTCCGATCCCTGTTCGCCGAGGGACGCCGCGACAAGGTGGGCGGGGTTGCTGGCCACTCGGTGGGTGAGGTGACTGCGGCTGCCGCGGCAGGCATCCTCTCCGAGAATGACGCGGTCGCCTTCGTACGCGAGCGGGGCAGCGCGATGGCTGACGCCGCAGCGCTCGAAGCGACCGGCATGTCGGCCGTGATTGGCGGGGACGAGTCCGAACTGCTCGCACGACTCGCCGAACTCGAGCTCTCCCCCGCCAACTTCAATGGTGGCGGGCAGCTCGTCGTTGCGGGAGCCCTTCCCGCGCTCGCCGCGCTTGCGGAGCATCCGGTCGCGGGCACGCGGGTCATTCCGCTCCAGGTCGCCGGCGCGTTTCACACGAGGTACATGGAGCCCGCGGTTGCTCACCTCACTGAGTATGCGTCGCAGCTGCACCCGAACGATCCGACGCTCCCGATCTGGACTAACCGCGACGGCTCACGGGTCACCAGCGGTGCCGAGTTCGTTGAGCTACTCGTCGGTCAGGTATCTTCCCCGGTACGGTGGGATGCGACGATGGGGGCACTCGCTGCCGCCGGAGTCAGCGGAATCATCGAACTCGCCCCGGCAGGCGCGCTAGTCGGTCTCGCCAAACGCGGCCTCAAGGGCGTCCCCGCTGTTGCAGTGAAGACTCCGGACGACCTGCAAGCGGCGTTCGACCTCATTGACGGGATCTCATGACCACCTTGAAGCAGTCACACGGACCTCAATTCACGCGCATCTACAGCTATGGCGCTGCTCGGGGCGACCTCGTGGTGGGTAACGAGGAATTGGTGGAGGCGATCGACTCGAGCGATGAGTGGATCCAGCAGCGCACGGGCATCATCACCCGAACACGATCGTCGGCAGGCACGGGCGCGGTTGACTTGGCGACCGATGCCGCTCACGAGGCGATCGCGAAGTCGGGGGTCGCTCCCTCTTCGATCGACCTTGTGATTGTCGCGACGATCAGCAATGTTCAGCAGACCCCGTCAATCGCAGCTGTTGTGGCTGACCGAGTCGGTGCGAACCCGGCCGCGGCCTACGACGAGAATGCAGCGTGCGCGGGCTTCAGCTATGGCGTCACTCAAGCCGACGCGCTCATCCGCGCTGGCGCCGCACACTACGCGCTCGTGATCGGTGCCGAGAAGCTCTCGGAGGTGGTTGATCCCACCGACCGCACGATCTCGTTCTTGCTGGGCGACGGAGCAGGAGCGGTGGTCATCGGCCCCAGTGACTTCCCGGGCATTGCTGCGCCGGTGTGGGGTTCTGACGGCTCCAAAGCAGACGCCGTCGGTATGGATGCAACACTCACCGAGTACCGCAACGGTGAAGCTGACTGGCCGACCCTCCGCCAAGACGGACAGACCGTATTCCGCTGGGCGGTGTGGGAGATGGCCAAGGTCGCCAATCAGGCGCTGGAGGTGGCCGGCGTGACCGCCGACGACCTCGCCGCGTTCATCCCGCATCAGGCCAACATGCGGATCATCGACGAGTTCGCGAAGCAGCTGAAGCTGCCCGAGACGGTCATGATCGCTCGCGACGTAGCCACGACCGGCAACACGAGCGCCGCCTCGATACCGCTCGCAACGCACAGGTTGCTGGCCGAGCATCCCGAACTGAGCGGTGGCCTCGCCCTCCAAATCGGATTCGGCGCAGGGCTCGTATTCGGTGCCCAAGTGGTCGTACTCCCCTAGCCCCCCTAAACTTGCACACGGTCACATCACATCCACAAGGAGAACACCAATGGCATTGTCCACAGAAGAAGTCCTGGCCGGCCTGGCCGAACTGATCAACGACGAAACCGGCATCGCGACGGACACGGTCGAGTTGGACAAGTCGTTCACCGACGACCTCGACATCGACTCCATCTCGATGATGACGATCGTCGTCAACGCCGAAGAGAAGTTCGACGTCAAGATTCCCGACGAAGAGGTCAAGAACCTCAAGACCGTCGGCGACGCCGTCGCCTTCATCACCAGCGCTCAGGCCTAGATCTCCGAGTCGCGGCCGGCCGATCCGGTCGGCCGCGCGACGAGGGTGCAATCGAACAGGACGTTGACATGACCCCCAAGAAGATCGTTGTCACCGGAATCGGTGCATCGTCACCGCTCGGCGGAACCGCCCCGGAATCGTGGGCGGCGCTGCTTGCAGGCGAGTCTGGCGTGCACACCCTCGAACACGATTGGGTCGCGAAATACGACCTCCCAGTGACGTTTGCCGCTGAGGCGAAGGTTCGACCAGAGGATGTGCTTGAGCGCGTCGAGTCGAAGCGTCTCGACCCATCAAGCCAGTTCGCCTTGATCTCTGCCCGCGAGGCGTGGGCCGACGCCGGCTCACCCGACATCGATCCAACGCGGATCGGTGTCGACTACTCCACCGGCATTGGCGGCCTCTGGACCCTCATAGACGCGTGGGACACGCTTCGCGAGAAAGGCCCCCGTCGGGTTCTCCCGATGACGATCCCAATGCTGATGCCCAATGCCGCCGCCGCAGCGATCAGCATGGCCATTCCGTCCCGGGCTTTCGCGCGAACGGATGTCTCGGCCTGCGCCTCAAGCACCGAAGCAATCGTGAACGCCTACGACCACCTCCAACTCGGGTTCGCTGACGTCGTTATCGCCGGCGGGACTGAGGCGGTCGTGCATCCGTTGCCCATCGCATCGTTCGCGGCCATGCAGGCGCTCTCCAAGCGCAACGATGACCCCGCCACCGCATCGCGCCCCTATGACGTTTCGCGCGACGGTTTCGTACTCGGAGAGGGTGCCGGAACGATCGTTCTGGAAACCGAGGAGCACGCGCTCGCCCGCGGTGCTCGCATCTACGCGGAACTCGCGGGTGGATCGGT
>JANOED010000244.1:0-2624 GCA_031413035.1 Leifsonia sp.
ACCCCTTATGGTCGCGCCGGACCGGCAGAGCGCGGCCATCGCGCAGGCTTCGCGCCGCCTCAGGGATTAGCCCGCAGGCCGACCACTTCGCAGGCTCGCTGCCCTACGTTCCTGATGAGCGCACCGTGGTGCTCTATGCGCCGACCTGGGAGGGAGATCGTGCGGCGGCGGCCTACGGGTCTATTGCCTCCCACGGGGTTCAGCTCGTGGGTGCGCTTCTGGCAACCGGCCGCCACCGGGTGATCTATCGCCCGCACCCGCGCAGTGGAGTAGTCGATAGTGCCTACGCGGCCGCTAACGCGTCAATCATCGCGGCGCTAGCCGCGGCCAACGCGACCGATCCGTCGGCGCAGCACATCTTCGACCACGGCCCCACTCTGGGCTGGCAACTCGTGGCAGCGGATGTCGCGATCACCGACATCTCGGCAATGGTCTACGACCGGCTCGCCACGGGTAAGGCGCTCATTGTCACCCGTCCGGAATCCCCCGAGGCCGAGGTGGACGAGAACGGATACCTCGGCGCCTGCGAGTGGCTGCGGGCCGAGGATGCCGCCGCCGTCGTAACCCTCACCGATCGAGTGCTCACAGACGACGAGGCTCTTGCTCGCTTGACCTTCTGGGCGCGGCGCCACTTCGGCGATACCGCTCCCGGGGTAGCGACCGAGCGGTTCCGGGCGGCGATCGAGACCTTGATGAATCACTGGGACAATCAGGCGGCCATCCACGAGGGCGATGAGCGCGGCAGCGAGGGCGACCCGTTCGACGACGACGATGACGAGGACGCTATTCCGGGCGAATAATCTGTACAGACCTGTACAATTGGGAGATGCTCGAACTCTCTCTTACCGATGCCCGCGCCCGGCTCCCCGAACTCCTCGACCGAGTTGCCGCTGGCGAGGTTGTGCATATAACTCGGCACGGTCAGCTCACGGCGACCCTCGTCGGTCATGATGCGTGGATGAAGACGCGAACCCACGACGTGCTGCTGAAAGCCCAGCAGCTCGGCAGAGATCTCGAGGCAGCTCGGGGCAGGCCTTGGCCGGCCGAGTTCGGGCCACACCCGGATTGGGATGTCGAGGCGCACATCGCTGAGATCCGTGCTGGTCGCGACGACGATGTCTGGGATCGAGTCGAACGAGGTGAGTGACGCCTTCGACGCAGACGTCTTGGTGTTTCTGGCGAAGGGGTTACCTATCGCGCGGTCGATCCGCCGTGCGCTCGATGCCGCCGATGGAATCATCGGGTCGGTGGTGTTGATGCCCGAATTACTCAGCAAGCCACTGCGCCTAGAGCGGGCACAAGAGTCTGCTGACCTCCTGGAGATAGTGTCGAGGTTCGAGCTGAAGGAAGTTACCTTGGAAATTGCGATGGCATCAACATCGCTCGCAGCCAAATACGCCCTCAAGGCAGCCGACGCCATCCATCTCGCCACCGCCGTCGTCTGGGGCGCCGAACGCTTTCACACCAACAATCGCAAAGATTTCGGCCCGCACATCACCGAGGTCGAGGTGGTCTGGCCGGAGGGTTAGCCCCTAAGCGGCGACGATCGGGGCGAAAAGGTCCGCTGCTGTCGAGCGCACCTGCGCGAGCCGCTCTGCGTTCAGGGCACCAAGTGTCGCGGTCACGATCGATGCACTCGCGGTGAAGAGTTTGTCAGCCCTTGCGTAGCTCTCTCGGCTAAGTCCGCCGTTCATGAAATCGGCGTCGGTCAACCGAATGGCCCTTGCGCTTGAGTACGGCCGCGACGTGATCTGGCACACCACCACGTCGTGGAAGTCGGCCTCCGCAACGACGAGTGCGGGTCTGAGCTTGCTCGTCGAGAGGTTCGAGAACGGGAACCGGATGAGAACGACATCCCCTACTGCAAGTGCGCCCACGCCGCATCTTCCTCTGGGCGGTTCCAATCGCTGAGAGCCGATTCCGACAGTGTAAGGAACGTTGCGCCAGCCTCATGTTCGACGGCTGAAATGTGGATATCTCCGTCCACGACGGCTAGCTCGAGTTGATCAACAAGGCCCGCTTCTTCGAGCAACGCCTTGGGAATCCTCACACCTTTTGAGTTTCCGATCTTCACAAGTCTTGTCCTCATCGTAATCACATTGTAGGCACGACAATTGTCGCCGATCAATCGCACGTGTCGACGACTTCGCGTCACGATTGGGGGAGGCGTTCTGACCCCACTTCTGTTGAGGGCAGGGTGATTGTTGCTTGCGCTTCGTGGTGCACTGGACTCCCGCCACAGGTATCAGTAGCGTCACTCTCATGCCCACACTGAAGCTGTCGCTGTCGACCGAGATCCCCGCAACTATCCCCGCTGATGTCGTCGTTGTCGCGGCCACACAATCGAAGGCCGGGCCAGTCTTGTTTGCCGATGCGGCATACTCGAGCCTTCACGAGCACCTGATCGCGTTGGGCTTCACGGGTAAGCCTGACGAGCTGCTTCGCCTTCCCGCGCTCGTGGGTTCCGCCGGCAGTATCGCCGTCATCGGAATCGGCGAGCACCTAACCACGGACGCTCTGCGTAGCGCCGCAGGGTCGGCGGTGCGCCAGCTGGCTGGCACCCCCAGCGTGGTGTTCGCTCTGCCCGTGACCACAGAGGCTGAAGTGCTCGCCTTGGCCGAGGG
>JANOED010000245.1:0-3418 GCA_031413035.1 Leifsonia sp.
CAGGCGCTCAACGCGATCACCCACGAGATGGTTCAGACTGTTGCCGCTGCACTCGCCGACTGGCAAGACGACGACGACATCGCGACCGTCGCGATCTCGGGCGCGGGCGACCGCGGTCTCTGCGCCGGCGGCGACGTAGCCGCGATGTATCGCTCGGCACGAGGCGACGGCTCACACGCCGCCGCGTTCTGGGCAGCGGAGTACCGACTGAACGCGTTGATCGCCCGCTACCCGAAGCCCTACGTCGCCCTCATGGACGGCATCGTGCTCGGCGGCGGGGTCGGCGTTTCGGCGCATGGCTCGGCGCGCGTCGTCACCGAGCGCACGAAGCTCGGGATGCCCGAGGTGACAATCGGGTTCACGCCTGACGTCGGTGGCAGTTGGCTACTCTCCCGAGCTCCGGGTGAACTGGGCACCCACCTCGCACTCACGGGCACCACGATCACAGGCGCCGACGCGATCGCACTCGGCCTCGCCGACCACTTCGTGCCGAGCGACCACCTTCGCGCCCTGCTCAGCGACCTTGAGCGGATGCCCGCTGCCGACGCGGTCGCCCGGCAGGAGTCGGACGCGCCCAGGTCCGAGCTGCTGGCGCAGCGCGGGTGGATCGACGAGCACTATGCCGGAGACGATGCGGTCGAGATCGTCGAGCGGATGGAGAGGTCGAGCGTGGCTGAAGCTCGCGCCGCGGCATCCGTGATCAAGGAGAAGTCGCCCACGAGCGTTGCCGTCACTCTCGAGGCGCTGCGCCGCGCGGCTCGACTGGGCACGCTGGAGGAGGTGCTCGACCAGGAGTATCGCGTGGGGGTGCACCTGCTGGAGGGCCACGATCTCGTCGAAGGCATTCGCGCGCAGGTGATCGACAAGGATCGCCAGCCGCGGTGGAACCCGGCAACCCTCGAACAGGTCAGCCGCGAGGATGTGCTGCGCCATTTCGCGCCAACAACAGGGAGTAGACCATGACCAGCACCATTCTGATCGAGCGCCGCGGGCGTGTCGGTCTGATCACCCTCAATCGCCCTGACGCATTGAACGCTCTCAACGCTGAACTCATCGCCGAGGTGGTCGATGCCGCACTGGCCTTCGACGCAGACACCGAAATCGGTGCGATCGTGATCACCGGGTCTGACCGTGCGTTCGCAGCCGGGGCCGACATCAAGGAGATGGCGATCGCCGACTTCGCCGAAATGTTCGCGAGCGATCGGTTCGCCGGCTGGGATCGGTTCAGGGCGGTGCGCACTCCGACGATCGCGGCGGTCGCCGGTCACGCCCTCGGCGGCGGCTGCGAACTCGCCATGATGTGCGACTTCATCATCGCCGCCGACACTGCCAAGTTCGGGCAGCCCGAGATCAAGCTCGGCGTCATCCCGGGCATCGGTGGCACGCAGCGCCTCACGCGCGCGATCGGCAAGGCGAAGGCCATGGAGCTGATTCTCACCGGCCGAACAATGGATGCCGCGGAGGCCGAGCGCTCGGGACTGGTCGCGCGCGTCGTCCCGGCCGCCGACCTACTCGACGATGCACTCGCCACCGCAGCCACGATCGCGAGAATGTCGCTGCCCATCGCCATGCTCGCCAAGGAGTCGGTGAACGCAGCATTCGAGACCTCGCTGGAGGCTGGATTGCAGTTCGAGCGGCGGGCGTTTCAGTCGGCGTTCGCGACCGACGACCAGAAGGAGGGCATGGCCGCCTTCATCGAAAAGCGGCCGCCCGAGTTCACGGGCCGCTGAGCGCGGCTGCGTGCGCGGCTGTGTACGCGGCCGTGTACGCGTAAATTAGACGGATGTCCTCAGCCTTCACCATCTCAGCCGAGGTGGCCGACGCGCTCGACGCGAATCGGCCTGTCGTTGCCCTCGAGTCCACGATCATCTCGCACGGTCTGCCGCGGCCGCGCAACCACGAAGCGGCGATTGAGTTTGAGACGATCCTGCGGGATGCCGGGGTCACTCCAGCGACAATCGCGATCCTCGACGGCGTGCCCCGCATCGGCCTCGACGCCGAGGGTGTGCGCCGGATCGCCGAGGAAGACCTCGTCAAGGCGAGTGTGCGTGACATCCCCATCATCGCGGCGACGGGTACCAGCGCGGCAACGACTGTGGCGGCGACTTCTCACCTGGCCTCGCTCGCCGGCGTGCGCGTCTTCGCGACCGGCGGGCTCGGTGGCGTGCACCGCGGGGCGAGCGACTCGTTCGACGAGTCGGCCGACATCTCGACGCTCGCGGTGACCCCGATTACCGTCGTGAGTGCGGGCGTGAAGTCGGTGCTCGACATCGCTGCAACTCTCGAACGGCTTGAGACGTTGAGCGTTCCGGTTGTCGGGTTCGGCACGACTGTCTTCCCCAGCTTTTGGCTGCGGGAATCGGCGTTCACGCTCGATTGGTCGGTCGACACCGCGGCCGAGGTCGCGGCGATTATGCGCGCACAAGACGAGCTCGGCCACAGTCAGGGCATCGTCGTCGCGAACCCGATCCCGCTCGACCAACAGTGGGACCCCGCCGAGCACGACCGGGTGCTCGCCGAAGCGCTCGCGCTCGCCGATGCGGCCGGGGTGACCGGCAAGGCGGTCACGCCGTTCCTGCTACTGAAGATCGTCGAACTCTCAGGCGGCCGCAGCCTCGAGGTCAACCTAGATCTCGCCCGCAACAACGTGCGCGTCGCCGGCCAGATCGCTACCGCGTGGTGTGCGCTCAATGCCTAGAGCTGGTGCTGGGCCTGTCGCTGGTGCTGCGCGCCGCGACCGCATCATCTGCTTCGGCGATGTGATCGATGACGTCGTCGCGGTTCCCGCCGGACCCATTCGCGACGACACCGACACCAAGGCCGAGATCCGGATGACGCCCGGCGGGTCTGCCGCCAACACCGCTGCCTGGCTCGGCTCGCTGGGCGCTGCCGTCGACCTGGTCGCGGCCGTTGGCGCAGCCGACGTCGAGCGGCACGCGGCCGCGCTGCCGGGTGTCACCGCACACCTTGCCGGCCACGCCACCTTGCCGACCGGCGTTATCGTCGTCGTCGTTCAAGGCCAGTCGCGCACAATGCTTACCCAACGTGGCGCCAACCGTGCCGTTGATCCCGCGGATGTCACGGCCGACCTCCTCGCGCACGCCAGCGTTCTTCACCTGACCGGTCACGTGCTCCTGAACGACGCCGGTGCCGACGGGATATCCCGGCTCATCGAGCGGGCTCGCGCTGCCGGTGTCGCCGTCAGCGTCGACCCCGGCTCAGCGGGGTTCATCTCCGACTTCGGGGTGGAGCGGTTTCTTGAGGGCGTAGCCGGGGCATCAATTCTCTTCCCGAGCTTGGAGGAGGGCAGCTTGCTGACCGGCCTGGCCGGTTCAGAAGCGATTGCGCTTAAGCTCGCCGAAACCTTTGACGTGGTCGCTCTGACCCTCGGATCCGCCGGCGTGATCGTTGCGCACGG
>JANOED010000246.1:0-3584 GCA_031413035.1 Leifsonia sp.
CGGTTCGGTGAAGTCGCTGCGCGCGATGAGGTAGCCCTCATCGTCGACGGTGATCGGCAGCTGAGGTAGCGGCCGCTTGGCGGGTCCAAAAATTACCGTTGCCTCGCGCTTGATATCGAACTGCGACTGGTGGCACGGGCAAAGGAGGTGGTGGGTCTGCTGCTCATACAGAGCCACGGGGCATCCAACATGGGTGCAGATCTTTGAGTAAGCAACAATTCCGGCGTAGTTCCAGTCCTCGCGGCCGGGGGAGACCTGCAGGTCTTCTGGCTTCAGGCGCATCAGAAGCACGGCAGCCTTGGCCTTCTCCTCGAGCTTGTGCTCAAGCTCGTTCAGCCCCTCGGGGATCACGTGGAATGCGGAACCCAGGGTTACCTCGGATGCCCGGATCGGGGTACCTGACGGGTCGCGCGTGAGGCGCATGCCGGCCTTCCACATTGTGTGCTGGAGCAGGGGTACCGGATCCTCGGCCGGTGCGAGGTCGCGGAACAGCACAATTGCCGGGAGTGGAGTGACAACGAGTGCACCGATCAAGGTTCGGCGTATCAGTGTGCGGCGCCCGAAACCGGACTCTTGGTTACCGAGGGTGAACACTTCGACGGCTTTCGCGCGGGTCTCAGTAGTGCCGCGGGTTGGGTGCCGCTGCTCGACCACATCGTGGCCGTCCATCAGGGCCTTGGACCAGTGGACAGCACCGATACCGATGCCGAGCAACGCGAGAGTTATCCCGATACCAAGGAAGAGGTTGTTGAGGCGAACAGAGTTGAGGTCACCCTCCACAATGGGAAAGGCGATGTATGCGGCGATCGCGAGCACCGTGCCGATGATCGACAGAACGAAGAGCCCCGATACGCGACGCTCTGCCTGGCGCTCCTTCTTGGGGTCGAGGTCAGTGACGCGCGGTCGGAACGGCTCGAAACCCGGGTTGGGGATGCGGTCAGAAACCTCGACGGCCGTGCCGGAGGGCGGTGCCTCACCGTATATCTCGACGTCGGATCCGGCGGCTGTTCCGCCTGTGATCGCGTCCTTGTCGTTCGCCATTCAAGTTTCCCTTCAGACAATCTCGCGCAGTCGGGCGTTCATGACAGCCGACTAATTAGACTTCGCGGTGAGCCAAATCGCGATCGCCACGATCGCTCCGAGCCCAAAAATCCAGATGAACAAGCCTTCCGAGACCGGCCCAATGTTGCCCAGACCGAAGCCGCCCACCGAGGGCTCCTCGTCGAGGAACCTGAGATAGGTGATGATGTTTGCCTTGTCCTCGGGCGAGATGTTGTGTTCATTGAACACCGGCATGTTCTGCGGACCGGTGATCATGGCTTCGTAGACGTAGACGGGCTCGGTGTTGCCGAGCGGCGGCGCATACTTTCCCTGCGTGAGCGCACCGCCGGCGCCTGCGACGTTGTGACACATTGCACAGTTGATGCGGAAGAGCTCGGCGCCTGCAGCCGCGTCACCGTCAGCTTGCAGGTAGCGCTCGTCAGGAATCGCTGGGCCCGTGCCGCGTGATGCGACGTACGCGGCCAGTGCGGAGACCTGCTCAGCGGTAAATTGAACGGGTTTGACCTCACCCTGTGGACCAGTGGCAGCGAGAGGCATGCGACCCGTGCCGACCTGGAAGTCGACCGATGCGGCGCCAACACCGATCAGGCTTGGACCCTGTGTCGTGCCCTGCAGGGCATTCCCGTGGCATGTCGCGCAATTCGCGGCGAAGAGCTTGCCGCCGTCATCGATTTGGGCCTCCGCGGCAGCGGACGTGCCGGCGGTCGCGCTCGTCGTGAATAACGCATATGCCCCGCCCGTGCTGAGAAGTCCGATGAGCAACAATGCGACCGTGGCTAGAGGGCTACGTCGACCCGACTTACGGTGCGGGCTGCTATCAGCGGTTTGCTTCTTCAACATGGTTTTTCGGTCCCGGTTTCTCATTGGAGTACGTAGATGACGAGGAACAGCCCGATCCAAACCACGTCAACGAAGTGCCAGTAGTAGGAGACCACGATGGCAGTTGTGGCTTCCTTGTGGGTGAACTGTTTGACCGCGAAAATACGGCCGATTACTAGCAAGAACGCGATAAGTCCGCCGGTGACATGCAAGCCGTGGAATCCGGTTGTCAGGTAGAAGACGGAGCCGAACGAGTCGCTCGACAGACTCACATTCTCACTCACGAGAATCGCGTACTCGAAGATCTGGCCGATGACGAAGGTGGCACCCATTGCATAGGTGAGGAAGAACCACTCGACCGTTCCCCACTTCCAGAACTGGCCGAGACTTCCAGTGCGCCGAGGCTGATTGCGCTCTGCGGCGAAGACACCCGCCTGACAAGTGAACGAGGAGGCAACGAGGATGAGCGTGTTGACCAGCGAGAAGGTGACATTGAGCTTGGCGGTCTGCTCTTCCCACAGTCCTGGCGACATCGACCTGAGCGTGAAATAGATGGCGAATAGTCCGGCGAAGAACATCACTTCGCTGCCCAGCCACACAATCGTGCCGACTGCCACGATGTTGGGGCGCTGCACAGACGGTGCAGTAATCGATCGCGAGAGAGAGGCTGTAGTCACCCTTCTATTATGGTTCATTTCGTCAACGAGTTTTGTCATTCGCGGGGCCGGTTTGGGGCGCGTCGTAGGATGTGGGTCATGTCACGAGAGCGCAACTGGTCGAGCATCCTCAACACCCTCGTCGACGGGGTTGATCTGTCAATCAGCGAGGCTGAGTGGGCGATGGAATCGGTCATGGCCGGCGCCGCGACGTCTGCACAATTAGCGGGGATGCTCGTGGCGCTGCGTATGAAGGGGGAGACGGTAGACGAGATCGTCGGTTTTCGTGATGCCGTGCTCGCTCACGCTGAGCCCTTGGATGTTCCCGCAGACGTGCTGGATATCGTCGGAACCGGGGGAGACCCGTACGGCGCGGTGATGAACATTTCTTCGGTAGCATCCGTCATCGCAGCAGCGGCGGGGGTTCCTGTGGTCAAGCACGGAAACCGAGGGGCGAGCTCCGCCTCCGGTGCATCGGATGTGCTCGCTGCGCTCGGTGTGAATCTCGATCTCACACCCACCCAGGTTCGAGACGTGCTTCGCGACGTGGGTATCACTTTCGCTTTCGCGGCACTATTCCACCCGGGGTTTAGGCATGCCGGCCCCACCCGCAAGGAGCTCGGTATTCCGACGCTATTCAACATCCTCGGGCCGTTGTGCAACCCGGCGCGGCCGAACGCAACGGCCGTCGGGGTGGCGAGCCTTGAGCGGGTGCCATTGGTCGTTGGAGTCTTTCGCACGCGGGGGGCGACGGCGCTCGTCTACAGGGGCGACGACGGGATCGACAAACTCACGACGACCGGTCACAGTCACATCTGGGAGGTCTCACGAGGATTCGTCACAGAACATGACCTGGATCCGACCGATCTCGGAATTGCACGCGCAGAAATTCAGTCCCTGCTCGGTTCAGACCCCGAAACGAACGCCTCGGTGGCTCGGGCCGTTCTGGCGGGGGAGTCCGGGCCGGTGCGTGACGTCATCCTTCTCAACGCGGCCGGGGGACTGGTTGCGTGGGAGCTGTCCCAGAACCCCGAATTATTGCAGGAG
>JANOED010000247.1:0-6039 GCA_031413035.1 Leifsonia sp.
TCGGCGATCGCGGCAACGCGGAACAGGCCGCGGGGAGTCGAGTAGAACATCAGATCCTCGCAGCAAACGTCGATACAACAGAGGTGAAGAAAGTAAGACCGTCAACTCCAGAACGCATGGCGAGGTCGGTATCGGGGCCGAAGCCCTCCTCCACCGCGTGTTCGGGGTGCGGCATGAGGCCGACGACGTTGCCGCGCTCGTTCGTAAGCCCGGCGATGTCGTTGATCGAACCGTTAGGGTTCACGTCGAGGTACCTGAACACGACCCGGCCGTCACCCTCGAGCCGGGCGATCGTGTCGGCATCGGCGATGAAGCCACCCTCGCCGTTCTTGAGGGGCACCGTGATCTCCTGGCCCTTGGCAAATCCGTTGGTCCAGTCGGTCGACGTGTTCTCGACCCGCAGGCGCTGGTCCCGGCAGAGAAAAGAGCCGTGGTCATTGCGAACGAGACCGCCGGGCAGCAGATGGGCTTCAACGAGGATCTGGAAACCATTGCAGATGCCGAGCACGGGCATCCCGGAATTGGCAGCATCGATGACCTCGCTCATGATGGGCGATCGCGCGGCGATCGCGCCGCAGCGCAGGTAGTCGCCGTAGCTGAAGCCACCGGGGAGCACAATCGCGTCGACGTCTTTGAGGTCGTGTTCGCCGTGCCAGAGTGCGACCGACTCGGCGCCCGCGAGGCGAATTGCACGCTGGGCATCCCGGTCGTCGAGCGAGCCGGGAAAGGTGATGACGCCGATCCGCATCGTCAGCGGGTCTCGCCGGCGACAGCAGTCTCGAGGTCGAGCGGATGCACGCTCACGACGTCCTCGATAACAGTGTTGGCGAGCAGCTCCTCGGCAAGCTCCCTGACCTCGGCAAGAACGGACTCGCTGATCGGCTCATCAACGGCTAGTTCGAAGCGCTTGCCAATGCGCACCGACGTGAAGTGACCCTTGCCGAGTCGGTCGAGCGCTCCGGCAACGGCCTTACCTGCCGGGTCGAGCAGTTCGGCCTTCGGCATGACCTCGACAACGATGGTGGGCATGAGTGACTCCCGCGACTTAGCCGGTGGGTGGATGCGCCCAGTCTACCGACGGGGACGCTCAGCTCAGGTCGATCACGTGGTCGGCGAGGTGGGCGGTCGCCTCAATCACGAGCGCGTTGTTCTCGTCTGGACCGAGTGCCCAGGCACGGGCATCCGGCGGGCTCTTGCCGAATCGGATGTGGCGCTCGATCAGCCGCTGCTGCCGGATGCCACGATCGATGCGCACGAACACGGTGGCATCGAGCAGGCTCCGCACGGCGCCCCACCCTTCGGACTCGAGCAACAGGTAGTTGCCCTCGACGATGACGGTACCTACCTCGGGCTGAATCGCGATCGCGTGCGGAACCGGCTCTTCTATGACTCGATCGAATCCCGGGGCGAACACGGTGCCGCCTGAGATGTGGAGGTCGCGCAGGGTGCCGAGGAACCCCTCAACGTCGAATGTGTCGGGCGCGCCCATGCGCTCGCGGCGGCCGAGCTCGGCGAGGAGAGCCTGAGGCAGGTGGTAGCCGTCCATGGGGAGAACGACGGCGGAGCCCAGCAGTGTCGCGAGACTCTCGGCGATGGTCGACTTGCCGGCGCCCGGAGGCCCGGTGATCCCAACTAGGCGTTGGCGCGACCGGGGCAGTGACTCGACGAAATCCGCCAGCGAGTCGACCGACCGGAACGTTGTCACGCCCCCACGGTAGAGCAGACTGGGTGGGTGAGTGACACCATGGTGCAGCGACGAATCGTCGGCGTCCTTGTTGCGGGCCAAGTGCTTGCCGGGCTCGGGCAGGGCGCAACCCTAGCCATCGGCGCGGTCATGGCCGCCGAGATGGCGGGGGAGCCGTTCGCTGGTGGCGCGGCTGTAGCGAGCACTCTGGGAGCTGCAGCGGCATCGATTCCGCTGGCCAGGCTCGCCCTGCGCCTCGGGCGCCGACCCGCGTTGGCACTCGGTGCGATCGTGGCAGCGACCGGGTCAACTCTCACGATCATCGCTGCCGCACTGACGGCGTTCCCCTTGTTGCTGGTGGCGTTCGCGCTTCTGGGGGTTGGGACCGCGGTCGGTCTCCAGGCCCGATTCGCCGCGACGGATGTCGCGGCTCCCGAACGACGCGGTCGCGACCTCTCTCTCGTGGTGTGGTCGACCACGATTGGCGCGGTGGTCGGTCCGAACCTGTGGGGCCCCGGGGCCGGCATCCAAGAGGCTCTGGGACTTCCCGAGAACACGGGGTCGTTCGTGATCGCGGTCGTCGCCCAGCTCGCCGCTGCCGCGCTCTATCTCGTCGCCCTCCGTCCTGACCCGCTGACACTCGCTCAGGCACGGGTGGTCGACGCGGGTCTGCCACTCGATGCGGGCGTGGTGCGTGCGCGATCGGCACTGATCTTCGCCATTGGCTCAATCGCTCTCAGCCACGCGGTGATGGTCTCAATCATGGCCATGACCCCTGTACACATGACCAGTCACGGTGCGAGTCTCACCGTCGTCGGCTTCACCATCAGCCTGCACATTGCTGGGATGTACGCGCTCTCACCCGTCTTCGGCTGGGCGAGCGACAGGTTCGGGCGTATCGCAATCATCCTCGCAGGTCAGGGGATGTTCGCCCTCTCAGTTGTGCTGATCGGTATGTTCCCCGAGAACACCGTCGCAGTTACAGTCGCACTCGTGCTGCTCGGCCTCGGCTGGAGCGCCTCGACTGTCTCCGGGTCTGCATTCGTTTCCGACCTCGTCACCGGTGCCGAGCGCGTGAAGGTTCAGGGCCGCACCGACACGATCATGAGCCTGTCAGGGGCCGCGGGCGGTGCCGCCGCAGGCCCAGTGCTCGCGCTGCTCGGTTACGCGGGCGTCGCTTGGGCGGCCGGTGTTCTTGTATTGGCGGTCGTCATCGCGGCAGTCATCGTTCCGCGTCGAGCTCTAGCTGTCGTCGGCTAGCACAGCTCAGCTAACGCACCGCTGGCGACCGCGTCGTCGATCGCGAAGCGGGCCCAATCGCGGTAACCCTGCGAACTTGGGTGGAACAGGTCAGAGGCAAAGAAGCCATCGGTGTAAGGCGGCGGTGGGGGCGACATGTGCGCGCCAGGGATCTCGGCGACAACGCGCCGCGCGCCGGCCTCAAGGCTCGACGAGTGAAGGTAGAGATTCCACTTGAGGGGCTGCGGCAGCAGCTCGAACCTGAAGAAGGCGGGCAGCGAGCTCACCAGCATCACCGCCTCCGGGCTCGCGGCCCTGAGCCGAGTGAGCAGTCGGCGGATGTCACGCTCAAAAGCACGGCGCGACCTGATGCCTAGGGCATCATTCGCCCCGACACTCAAGAACACCACGTCGAAGCTGGATGCCGTCGCCTCATCGAGGTACCGCTCGATCACCTCGCGGGCGTCCGCGCCGTTCTCGCCCACTGCCCGCCACTCGACCGCACGGCCGGTGCGCGCGGCGAGCTCGCGGCCCAGGTGGCCGGGCAGCGCCTGATCCTGCGTGTCGGCGCCGACACCCGCGGCCGTCGAGTCCCCCAACACGAGGAGCCCCAGCGGCGGAGAGGTGCCTGCTACCGTGCCGTGCCAGGGGAGCGCGGCATCCGGCAGCCGAGGGGTGTCGCGGCGCAGGCGTCGACCCTGCACGACAAGCGCGGGCGCCAAGGCCAGCGCGACGACGCGACTGACTCGACCTAACACGGGCATGGTGTAGATCGTAGGCTCTTGGGCATGGATACCACCGGACTCGACGCTTTTCTCGATGACGAAGACTTCTCGGGGGTGGTGCTCGTGAAGAAGGTCAACACGACCCTCTACGAAGCCGCCACGGGCCTTGCGACGCAGCGGTGGGGCATCCCGAACACCATGGATACCCGATTCGACGTTGCGTCGATCACAAAACTCTTCACGAGCGTTGCGGTGCTGCAGTTGGTCGGCAAGGGGGAGCTCGACCTCGAGGCATCGATTCAGCAGTATGTCGATCTCGAGGGCACGACCATCAGCCCCGAGGTGACGTTGCTGCACCTGCTCACCCACACCAGTGGCATCGCGGATGACGCGGACGAGGAGGCTGGAGAGAACTACTCCGATCTCTTCATCGACAGGCCGAACTACTCGATCATGGAGACCAAGGACTTTCTGCCGCAGTTCGCCCACAAGGAGCCGCTCGCCGCGCCGGGCGTACAGTGCAGGTACTGCAACGTCGGGTATATCCTCGCCGGCCTCGCCGTCGAGAGGGTCACCGGGGTGCCCTACCGGCAGTACGTGTTTGACGAAGTAATGACCAAGGCGGGGATGCACGATTCCGGCTTCTACGATCGTCGGGATGCGGCGCCCCGAGTTGCCGAGGGCTGGGACCTCATCGACGGCGTCTGGGTGGAGAACATCTACAGCTACCCGCCTATCGGCAGTCCCGCGGACGGCGCGCACGTGACCGCGCCCGACCTCGCGCGGTTCATCCAGGCAATGCGTGGCGGCGAACTCATGACTCCGGAGTACACGGCCGAGTTCTTGCTGCCGCAAGTCGAGCATGATGACGAGACCTGGTACGGCTTCGGCCTCGAATTCGATATGAACGAGGATGGCACGGTGCGCTCGTACTACAAGGACGGCATCAACAACGGCGCCTCCGGTATCGTGCGCCACTATATCGACGAAGGGCTGGACGTCGTGGTGCTGTCGAACTCCGAGGAGGGGGCTTGGCCGGTGATCCGCGAGCTGGACGAGCGGCTTGGGGGCTAGCCTGCTCCGGTGATGGAGCTTGTCGCGATCACGCCCGCGCGACAACCGTGATCAGGTTGCCCCACGGGTCGTCGACGCTCACGGTGCGCCCGTCGTCGCGGGTGCCGAGGCCGTGGTGGTTCATGCGCTCAACGAGCTCACCGAGGTCGTCGCCGCTGGGCACCTCGATGTCGATGCGCCCGAGCCCGAGGCTGTTGGGCCGTCGGCCGGCGCCGCGCGAGTTCCAGACGTTCATTGCCATGTGGTGGTGATACCCGCCGGCCGAGACGAACAGCGCCGAGCCGGGTATTTCGACGGTTCGCTCGAAGCCGAGCGCACCGATGTAGAACTCGCCCGCGGTCTCGACGTCGCCGACCTGGAGGTGGACGTGTCCCACCCGGGCTCCGCCCAACATCGGCTCGGCCGACGCTCGCTCGGTGAGATTGTCCCGCAGAAACGCGTTGGGGTCGAGGTAGAGCGTGGCCATCTCTAGCGTTCCGTGAGTCCAGCTCCACGCGCTGCGGTCGCGGTCCCAGTACAGCTCGACGCCGTTGCCCTCGGGGTCGGAGAAGTAGAACGCCTTACTCACCAGGTGATCGGAGCTACCGGTGAACGTGTTCGGGTACTTGCCTGCCACCGAGTACACCGCACCAGCCAGCGCCTCTTCGGTGTCGAACAGGATCGCCGTGTGAAACAGACCGGCATCCCGCGGGCTGAAGTGGGCGAGCTCAGGGGCGTGCTCGAGGATCACGACGGCAGTCGTTCCTCGACCGAGCGTGACAACCGGACCCGCGGCGCTGAGCACCTCAAGGGCAACGCCGTCGCGGTAGTACGCGGTCATCGCGTCGAGGTCACCAACCCTGAGGGTTACCGGGCCCATCGCGGTGTCAGCAGCGAGCGCATCTGTCATACCGGCTTCAACCTCCCGCCCGCGACTGCCATTCCCGGTTAGGCGCCGGTGAGGCGCTCGATCAGCTCGCGGTAGCGGGCGGCTGTCTGTTCCACGATGTGGTTGGGAAGGCGCGGCGGCTCTCCGGCGGCCTGCCCTGAGGCGCTCGAAGGGCGGTGCCCTGAGGCACTCGAAGGGTCCCAGTTCGCGGCCAGCCAGTTGCGCACGATCTGCTTGTCGAACGAGGCGGTGCGTTCGCCCGAGGCATGCGCCGCGGCATCCCAATACCGGCTGCTGTCGCTCGTGAGTACTTCGTCGGCGAGTGTAAGTTCGCCGGTGGCAGGGTCGGCCCCGAACTCGAACTTGGTGTCGGCCAAGATGATGCCCCGCGATTCCGCGATGGCGGATGCCGCGGCGAACACCCTGAGCGAGGCATCCCGCAGCGCGGC
>JANOED010000248.1:0-8067 GCA_031413035.1 Leifsonia sp.
CGCCGGGAGCATCACGGAAAGGGCTACGCAGCGGAGGCCGCCCGGGCGATGCTCGACCTCGCCTTTGGTGCCATGGGACTGCACCGAGTGTTCGCCGAGCTCGACCCGCGCAACGTGGCATCCGTCTCCCTCTGCCAACGACTGGGGATGCGACACGAAGCGCACTTCGTGGAGAACATGATGTTCAAGGGCGACTGGGCCGATACCGGCATCTACGCGATCCTGGCGAGGGAGTGGAACGCCCGCTCGGGCGCCTAGCGCCTGCGCTGCCACCAACCCGCGATCCCGCGAATCACGGGATTGTTCGCGACCGCCATGAGCGCCCCGACGCTCTTGAACGAGTCCGCAACACCAGGGAATCGCATGAGTCGCCGCATCGGCATCGACCCGACCATGTCTAGCAAACCCGTGTCACCCTCAACTCCGGCGTCGCGCGAGGCGCGCGCGAGCAGCGGACCGGTGACCGGATGCTGGAGAAAGTCGGTAACGCGAGACTCGAGTGTGAGCTTGGCGGGCGCGGGTCCCCGGTGGGTCACGGGGTGCACGAGGTCGATGTCGTGTGCCGAGTGTCCGACCTCGACGAGATACTCGCCACCGGGAACGACCCAGGCCGAGGTTCGAGTGTCCCAGTGGGCGTAGGCGCGGGCATCCAGCCGCAACTCAACCCGCGCAGACTCCCCCGGCTCGAGCGCGACCTTCTCGAATGCGCGCAGTTCCCGCCGGGGCCGAGCGACCGACCCCTTCGGCGGTGAGACGTAGAGCTGCACGACGTGGGAGCCTGCGCGTTCACCCACATTGGTGACCGTCACCGAAGCCGATGAGCCGTCGCGCGTAACCTCGAGATCGGCCAGTGCAAACTCGGTGTAGCCGAGGCCGTGGCCGAACGGGTAGCGCACCGGCAGGTCGACAGATTCGTAATAGCGGTAGCCGACGAATACCCCCTCGCCGTAGCGCACGACGTCGTTGTCGCCCGGGAAGTTGAGGTACGAGGGCGTGTCTTGAAGCCGGTACGGGATGCTCTCGGCCAGCCGCCCCGAGGGTGCAACGATCCCGAACACGACTTCGGCGATCGCCGAGCCACCCGCTTGGCCGAGCAGCCACGCCTCGAGAATCGCGGGCACGGAGTCATGCCACGGCTCCAGTGAGACGACGCCACCATTGGTGAGAATCACGACCGTGCGCGGGTTGACTGCCGCGACGGCCGCGATCAGCTCAACCTGAGCGGGCGGGAGGTCGAGGTGCGTTCGGTCGTAGCCCTCGGACTCGTCGCCCGCCGGGAGACCGACGAACAGAAGCACGGTGTCGCTGCGGCGGGCAACGGCAACCGCTTCGGCGATCAGTGGTTGAGCATCACCGCCACGATCCAAGCTGTAGCCTGCGGCGAACTCGACCGGCGCGATTGCCGAAATCGCGGTGAGCGCATCATCGACCCTGGTGGGGAGCACCTGAGAGCTACCAGCACCCTGATACCGCGGAGTGCGGGCGAACTCCCCGATGACCCCGATCGACTGTGCAGTCGCTAGCGGCAGCAGTGAGCCCTCGTTGCGTAGAAGCACCATCGACTCGGTGGCAGCCTGGCGTGCGAGCGCATGCGCTGACGCTCGCTGAGGCTCGTCCCGAGACGCTCGCTGAGGCTCTCGAAGCGTCGCGTCGCCCTTCGAGTGCCTCAGGGCCCGCTCAACCAGCCGTGTCAGACGCGCGACCGCCGCATCCAGAACCGTCTCAGACAGCTCACCGGAGCGCACCGCCGCGATGACCGCTTCGGTGCTGTCGCGTTGAGGGCCAGGCATCTCGAGATCGAGGCCGGCCGCAAGGGCGGGCACCCGGGCATCCACTGCTCCCCAGTCGGAGACCACGACGCCCTCGAAGCCCCATTCCGCTCGCAGAACGTCAGTCAGCAACCAGTGGTTCTCGGCGGCGGGGATGCCGTTAACGCGGTTGTAGGAGCACATCACCGTCCACGGCTGCTCCTCGGTGATCACACGCTCGAACGCGGGAAAGTAGATCTCGCGCAGGGTGCGCTCGTCGACCTCGGCGCTGACCGTCATGCGGTTCGTTTCCTGGTTGTTTGCCGCGAAGTGCTTGAGCGAGGCGCCCACACCCTGCGACTGGAGCCCCCGAACCCAGGCCGCTCCCAGAACGCCGCTGAGCAGCGGATCCTCGGAGAAATACTCGAAGTTGCGGCCACACAGGGGCGACCGCTTGATGTTGACGCCGGGCCCGAGCAGCACCGCAACATCCTGCTGACGGCACTCCTGACCGAGCGCGATGCCCACGCGCTCGACCAACGCGGGATTCCAGCTCGATGCCATTCCGGCCGCGGGGGGAAAGCAGGTCGCGGGCACGCTCTCGCCCACTCCGAGGTGGTCGCCGCCGCCCTCCTGCTTGCGCAGGCCGTGCGGTCCATCGGTGATCATGACTGATGGGATGCCCGCGTCGTCGTACCCCGCGGTGACCCAGAATCCGCCGCCGACCACAAAGGCGGCCTTCTCCTCGAGGCTCAGTGCGCGCATCCGGCTACTTTACGGCGCGGATCGGTGCAATCAGGATCGCGCCGATGACTGCGAAGACGCCGCCCGCAATGAAGAGTGCGGTGTAGTTTCCGCCGCCGCCGATCGCCAGGAAGATCGGAGCAATCGCCGGGGCAACCGACTGCGGCAGGGAGTTCGCAATGTTGAAGATGCCCATGTCTTTTGCTGCCTTGTGCTCCTTATCGGGAAGCACGTCGGTGATGAGCGCGAGGTCGACGGCGAAGAACGCGCCGATGCCAACACCCATCACGGCTGCGGCCGCGAAGAACATCGGTAGCGAATACGTCAGCGCGAGCATCGTGAGTCCGACACCGACAATCGCTGCGGCGGCGAAAACGAAAATCTTGCGGCGACCGGTGCGGTCAGACAGACGGCCCGAGATGAGGGCGCTCACGGTGAGTACGGCCGAGAAAATGAGCAGCGCGTAAAGCTGCATGAGCACCACATCCGAGCCGGTGAACCCCAGACGATCGCCGATGAAGTACACCTGATAGGTGGTGTACACGGCGAACCCAAGGATTACGAAGAAGCGGCCGAACCAGGCCCAGCCGAAGTCGGCTCCCTTGCCCTTGTCGATCTTGAAGCCGCGAATGAACTCGGCAAATGAGAACGGGCCCGCCTCCTCGTGAGGCACGTCCTTGATGAGCGCGACCAGGATGAACAGCATTACGGCACCGATGAACCCGGGCACGAGGAACATCAGTCCGATGCCGCCGCCAGCGGCCTGCACGCCAAAGGCGATGCCGATACCGAGCAGCGGGGACACCTGCTGCGAGATGCCGAGGATCGAGCTAACGCGGGCGCGCTGTTCCAGCGGCACCTGATCCGGCAGCAGCGCCTGAAGGGCGGCGAGCACCATGTTGAGTGTCAGTTGAGCCAGTATCCAGCCGATCGTCGCGACCACGAGTGTGGGTGCAAATCCGACAATCCCCAGCGCGACCACTCCGCCGGCCGCTCCTACGACTATCCACGGTCGGCGTCGGCCGAGTCCGGAGCGAGTGCGGTCGCTCAGCGCCCCGGTCAACGCATTCGACACGATCGCGACCAACGCACCAATCGCGCTGATCAAGCCAAGGCTGGTTTCTCTACCCTCCGGATCGAGCTCGCCAACCTTGAGTGCCAGAGTGGTTGCAACTGGCGTGATCAGGGCGATGTACGCCCCCACATAGCCGAGCGCGTACAGCGCGATGAACCCACGGCGGGCGGTCGGGATGGTGGTGGGTGCGGTCATAGTGGTTCGACTGTAGACCCCGGGTCCGCTCTCACGGAACCCGGGGCCTCCAGGCCTATGGTCTCGCCTAGGATTCCTGGCGGCGGCGAGCGAAGATCAGCAGCCCGCCGATACCCAGCAGGATGAACCCGCCCGCGAGCGACAACCCGAAGGTTGTGCCCAGCCCGGTCAGCGCCAAGGTGGTCAGCTCGAAGTCGCACGCTGCCTGGTCCGGCGCGGTGAACGTCAGTACGACCGGGTTGGTCCAGGTCGGATCGTCGAAGTCATCCGTTGCAAGCGTGTCATCCGGATCGGTCGGCGATGCGACGAGCGAGATCTTCGCTGACGCGTTGACCGAGAAGGTACCGCCATCGATAAGTGGTCCGCCATTGACCGACCACTTGACGGTGCCCGTCGTGAGCGCACCAATCGTGTAGGTGCCCGCCCCCGTACACGTGAGCGGGGTAGACGAATACTGCGGGTAGACGGATGCCAGCGTGGGGAAGTCACACGGAGGCGCGTCACCCGGCATTTGCTCCGCAAGCGTTATCGGGAACGTCAGAGTCAACTCGCCCGTCGAGAACGCGTGTCCCTCGTTGGCCTCGGCCACGATGTCGTAGGTTCCGGGCTCGGTCGGCATTGCCGTGATCCAGGTCGCGTTCGTCGCGGTCTTGGTCAGCTCGTTGATGCTGCCGGCCGCGAAGCAACCCGCGGGGACGGCTTCGATGAACGCCGAGGCATCCTTATCGATGCAGTCCACTGCCGCATCGAACTGATGGCTGGTCTCAGCGGGTCCTACGAGCTCGTATCCCGGCGCAGCGAACGCCCTGATCGTGACCTTGGTGGTGAAGCTGTCGATCACGGTCACCACCGGGTCGGTGCCGGGCGGCGTCGCATCTTCCCACGTCACGCCGTCGTCAAGGCTGACCTCGTACAGCACGCCGATCACGGGGACGACGGTGTACGACGCAACCGTGGTGCCGGGGCCGTCGGGGTTGCACTCTTGGTTCGCCCAGTTCGGGTCTTCGGCTTTCGCACAATTCAGGTCATCTGGGTCGACCGCGGTCCATTCCCAACTTGACTGCGACGGTGTCACGGTGAACTCGTCGTCGGGATTCGCGTCACTGAGCTCGATCGTGTACGTGCCGTAGCCATCGACGGGCCCGCCGTCGTATGACGTGTAGGTGAGGACCGTGTCACCCTTGGTGACCGTCCATTCGCCACCGTCAACAGCGGGAAGGGTCAGCCAGTTCTGGGAGTCGACCTGGCACGACTTGGAGCTATAGGTCGGCTCGCCGCTGGTGGTTGCGCAGTCAGGCACGTCGAGGTAGGTGCTGAGGTTAGAGTGCTGCGCAGCGTAGAGCGGGGGCCAGCCAATGTTGTCGTTGGGGTAGGTGATGTTGGTGGGCCAGTCGAAGCGACCGTCGGAGTCGAGATCCCACACAGCGGGGTCCCAGTCCTTGGTCATGTCCTGCTGTACGCCCCATGCGGGCCCACAGACCCAAGTCGGAAGAGACGGGAACGACTCTTCATCAAACCACTTGTTGCCGAGCTTCGTGGTGATGAGGGTCTGCTTGCCCGAGTTCGTCCACGCAGCGGGCTTCGTTGGGTCGAGCTTCTTGTAGACGTACAGACCAACTTCCAGGCCGGTCGGGCCGCAGGTCAGTGCCGATGCGAGCTCGCCAATGAACGTCTGAGTCGGAGAGCCGCCCGGGAAGAGGTGCCCGTCTTCGGCAGTCGCCGTCACGGAGTACGCGCCGATGACCGGACCCCACGTCGCGTTGATCGGCGTTGCGAGTACGAGCTGTTCGCCGGCCTCACAAGTGGCAGGGGTCGTCGAGACCAACGCGGACGCATCCTCAGGAAGCGTCACGGAGCCACATGAGACATCGCCCGACCAGTGGTAGTTCGTTCCCGCGACCTGAGTCCACACCACCTTGTAGGGTCCGATGTTGACTGGCCAGTTCGGATGGGTCGAGTAAGTGAACGATTGAGTCCCAGACCAGGTGCCGCCATCATTGTGAAAGTTCAGAGTCAGTTCGGTGGCGTAGCCATTGCCGTACATGACGCGCACATTCACGTCGTTTGCCTGGCCAGCGGGGATATCGGCCGGATACGTGACGGTGAGAGCGTCGCACGTCGGTGCCGCGTACTGCCAGTCCCAGTTGAAGGGCACCGGGACGGTACACAGAATGATGTGGCTGATGCTGTCTTTCTCAGGATGCTGGTAGCCCTGACCCGGCGTCGGGTTAAGGAACACCGCATTCGGCTCGGAGACACTCTCGTCGCTTCCGGCCTTCACAACGATCTTCGAGTAGCTACGGCCGTCGGGGGCTGGAGGGAGCACGTAGGGGACCGTGTTCACTGGCTCGATCTTGATGCATGTCTCTCCGTCCAACAGCTGCCAATTGCCGGGCTGGTTGGCATCGTTTCCGGTCGGGTATCCGTAGGCTGCGGAGGTCGGAATCACAATAGCGACAACGGCGACGCCCACTGTGAGAAGGACTGCGCCAAAGAAGGCGACGGCTTTTGTGAACATGGTGCTCTCCTGGGTAAGGGAGATCGGGCTGCACCAAATGAAGTATCGCGTTGGGGGAACGCTAACGTCGATTCGGGTAAGGCTCGACACACTGCTTCGGGGGTGCACACGGAGTTTCGGGACTCAATGTGCGCAATGCTCGGCTAACGTACCATGTCGGCATAAAGGAGGACAAGAGCCCCAGATGTGGTCACGTCTGAGAGCAAGAAAAACTCAGTGCACGTACTCGAGCAGGTCGAAGCCGACCGTACGCATCGCATCCAGAACGCGGAGCCGCGCCGGCAGCCCGTCATCGTTGAACTGAATCGACACCGCATACGCGACCGCTCTAGTCGCCCCGCGCAGGGCTCCGGCCTCTGCCCGCACCCCGACATCTGATCCGGTCTTGTTCACGAGCAAGGTGTTGTGGTCGGCCCCGCGGTGCGAGAGCGGGTCGAGGCCGAAGGCGCTTGCGACGAGCGAGAGGTCGCTGTTAAGCGAGAGCCACCCCATCACACGCTGACTGGTGAGGGGGTCCACGATCTCGCTGCGGGCTAGCGCGCCGAACAGCCAGGAGAGTTCGGCCGTCGATCCGACAGACAGCTGCGGGGCGTCATCCGGTCCCCTGCTGTCGCGAACGAGGTCGAGCAGGGCGGTGCGCATGAGGCCAAGGGACTCGGTGCGGGCACGCACAGCAGTCAGGCCAACCGCTCTGAGTAGCACATTGGTGGCCAGGTTGTCGCTCGTCGCGCCGACCATAGTCGCGAGGTCGGCGATCGGTAGGGATGGGGCCTGCAAGTGCTGCCAGATGCCCGAGTCGCCAACCGCATCTTTCGCGGTCTTGTCGAGGATGCCGTAGCCAGAGAACTCGCGGCTCGTCAGCTGCGCCGACACCTCGATCAGCAGCAGAATCTTGCCGATGCTGGCGGTCGGGAGCACGATACGGTCATCGATGGCGACCAGAGTCTTGCCCGAATTGAGATCGACGATGCTAGCCGACACCTGGGCGCCCTCGTAAGCGAGTTTTCCGAGCGCGGTAAAGGTACCGGAGAAGTTCTCGGCCTCTTCGGTCGCTTCGTGGCGCGCGTCTCGCGCGACGCTCGCGCGCTCGCGTCGCTCTCGAGTTCGTGACTGATCTACCAAATGGTGACTCGCTCTTCAGGGTCAAGCCAGAGTGCGTCGGATTGCTTAACTCCAAAGGTGTCATAGAACTCGTCGATATTTCGAACGATCTGGTTACACCTGAACTCGTTCGGGGAGTGCGGATCGATCGAGATGAGTCGAATTACCTCTTCATCCCGGGCCTTCAGTTGCCATGCCTGCGCCCAAGACAGAAAGAATCGCTCGGCTCCCGTCATTCCGTCAACCACCGGGGGCTCGGCACCCTTAAGCGAGATGAGATAGGCCTTCCACGCGATGCTGAGGCCACCCAAGTCACCGATGTTTTCGCCGATCGTGAGTGCCCCGTTCACGTGGTGGTCGGGCACCTGAGCAGGGGCAAGAGCGTTGTACTGCTCAATAAGTGACGCAGTGCGCTTCTCGAAAGCCGCCCGATCTTCGGGAGTCCACCAGTCGATCAGCCGGCCATCGCCGTCGTACTTCGAGCCCTGATCGTCGAACCCGTGGCCGATCTCGTGCCCGATGACGGCACCGATGGCACCGTAGTTGGCCGCGGCATCCCGGTTCTCGTCGAAGAAGGGGGACTGCAAGATCGCGGCGGGGAAGACAATCTCGTTGAACCCAGGGTTGTAATACGCGTTGATCGTCTGGGGGGTCATGAACCATTCGTCGCGGTCCAACGGCTTGCC
>JANOED010000249.1:0-9185 GCA_031413035.1 Leifsonia sp.
GGCCCACGGGATCACGTTCGGCCGGTTGGTGCGAGCGAGCGCGAAGATCACCAACACAAGGCCCGCTGTCGCGACGACCTCCGCGAGCGCCTGCGGCCAGCTCAGCCGGTCGGTAGTGCTGAGCGTGACGGCGGGCTCGCCAAACATGAGATTGGCGAGGATGGCACCGGCGACGCATCCAAGAATCTGAGCGGGAATGTACGCCGCGACATCCCGCCACGGCCGATGGCCCAGGCTCGCGTCAACCAGCGATACGACCGGGTTGAAGTGTGAGCCAGAAACGGTCGCGAAGATCAGGATGAGTACGGGCAATCCGAGCGCTGTCGCGAATGCGTTCTCGAGAAGTTGTAGCCCGGTGTCGTCCGGAGACAGGCGCTGAGCGGCGATCCCGGAACCGATGACGATCGCGGCGAGGAGCCCGCTGCCGATGAACTCGGCGAGGATGCGCTTGATCATGTCGGCCGATCGTTCGGTTACGCGCTGACGAGGAGCCGTGAGACGGCATCGAGCGAGCCAGGCACCAGAGCGTAGTAGGCCCACGTTCCGCGCTGTGATCGCGTGAGATACCCAGCATCGGCCAAGACCTTCAGATGATGCGACACGGTCGGCTGGCCGACTTCCAACAGTTCGGTGAGATCGCAGACACACGCCTCCTGAGCCTCCGAGGCTGCGATGAGTGAGATCAAACGCAGGCGGGCCGGGTCGGCAATCGCCTTGAGCGAGCGAGCGAGATCCTCGGCCTGGCGGGCGCCAAGCGGTTCGCGGGTCAGGGGCGAGCAGCACGCAGCTGCATCTTTCACTGAGAGCGGCAGCAAGGTCGCGGTGGGCATGGGTCGATTCTAGAGGATATTGACAGTCATCGATATAGCGCGCATACTCGCGATATCGACACTCATCGATGGAGGGAGGAACCAAATGGAGACTGATACCGCCTGCGAGCTTGAACTCGCTGCGACCGGCACCTGCACGCCCGCGTGCTGCTGAGCCCCACATAGACTCCTGTCTATGCATGAAGGGCTGGGGCGCGAGGCCGCCGAGCGCATCGCGCGCAGCCTCCGCGCCCTAGCCGATCCCACTCGAGTGCAACTGCTCGCGCTCATCGTCGAGAGCCCCGACGCCCGCCGAAGCGTTACGGATCTCGCCGACGCGCTTGGTCTCACTCAGCCCACAGTTAGCCATCACCTTCGCGTCATGGCCGCCGAGGGCCTCGTCGATCGTGCTCAGGATGGGCGTGTCGCGTGGTACTCAATCACGCCGACCCGCATGGGTGAGGTCGTCGATGCGATGCGGGATGACCCGATCGCCGCCGCCGTCGCCCCGCCCGTTCTCGACCGCATCGCCGTCGATCTCGCCGCCCGTTTCGCCGGGACTCTCTCCCCCGAGACCGTTGACCGTTACGTGCGCGAGAGCTATGCACTTCTCGTCAAGCGCGCGGGCATCACGCGTTACCTGCCGTCACTCACAGCGCGATTCGCCGCCGACCGGCTCGCGGCGCTCACGAACGTCGACGCGCCGCACACCGTGCCGAGCGTGCTCTTTGTCTGCGTGCAGAACGCGGGACGATCGCAGCTCGCCTCCGCGATCCTGCGTTCGCTGGCCGGGACTCGAGTACACGTACTCACTGCCGGCTCACAGCCAGCCGGCGCGGTGAACCCCCTGGTCGTCACCGTTCTTGACGAGATCGGAGTGCCGCTGGACGGCGAGTTTCCGAAGCCCCTGACGGACGAGGTCGTGCGGGCGGCCGATGTCGTAGTGACCATGGGGTGCGGGGACGCCTGCCCTGTGTATCCCGGTCGTCGCTACCTCGACTGGGAGTTGGCCGACCCCGCAGGGCTCTCCATCGACGGGGTTCGTGAGGTGCGCGACGAGGTCGAGGTGCGAGTGCGGGGGCTGCTTGAGCAGTTGGGCGTGAACAGTCGGTAAACCTGGTCGGCCCTGGCGTCCGCAACACATAGATCATCATCTATGCTTTTGGGATGACCGCTACTGCCGCCAAGCCCACCGTCCTCTTCGTCTGCGTGCATAACGCCGGCCGCTCGCAGATGGCGGCAGGCTATCTCAAGGCCCTCGCGGGTGATCGGATCGAAGTGCTGTCGGCGGGTTCCGAACCCAAGGACCAGATCAACCCGGTCGCGGTCGAAGCCATGGCCGAAGAGGGCATCGACATTGCCCACAACATCCCGAAGATTCTCACGACCGAGGCAGTGCTCGAGTCGGATGTCGTCATCACCATGGGCTGCGGCGACACCTGCCCGATCTTCCCCGGCAAGCGCTACGAAGACTGGGAGCTCGACGACCCGGCCGGGCAGGGAATCGAGTCGGTACGGCCGATTCGCGATGACATTCGGGCACGCGTGGAGCGCCTGATCGCAAGCCTCGCCTAGGTGGGGGTCTCATGGCCCTATTGGCGCGACGTGCGGTCGCGTAGCCTCTAACCATGCTGCATATTGACCTGCCCACTGCCGAAGACATCGACCAGCTCGCTCGCCATCGCGGCAGCGGCAGCGTCTCTGTATACCTAGCGACCAGCCCGATCTCGAAAGAGGCGAAACAGTCCCGTACCGAACTCTCGAACGCGGTGCGCGATGCGCTGGATGAGCTAGAGGCTCAGGGTCACGACAAGAAGGAACTGCACGCGATTCGAGAGCACAGCGATGAGCTCGTGGACGACGACGAATTCTGGCCGCACCTCTCGAACAGCCTTGCTGTGTTCATCACCACCGACTCGATCCGCACGTTCAGGCTCCCCAACCACTTGGAATCCATCACCTCCGTCGCTGATCGCTTCTTCATCAAGCCGCTACTCAGAGCAGTAGCGTTTCCGCAGGCAGGGTTCGTGCTCGCCGTTTCACAGAACGCGGTTCGCCTTGTTGAGATCACGCCAGACTCCCCGGCCTTCGACGTTGCGGTCGCCAATTTGCCGAAAGACGCCGCAAGTTCGGCGGGCAAGTCGTCCCTCGGTGATCGGTCGCACTCTGGTCGACTACATGGATCCGAGGGCCTGAAGGTGCGCCTCCACCAGTACAGCCGAGCAATTGACCGTGCCCTGCGGCCAGTGCTCACCGGTCAGAAGCTCCCCTTGATCCTGGCGGCCGCCGAGCCTCTCGCGAGCATCTATCGGTCGGTCAACACATATGCCGGACTCACCGAAGCCACCATTGAGGGCAACCCCGAGACCCTGAGCGACGGAGAACTTGCCGAGGCAGCGCGGACCGTGCTCGATGGGATCTACGCTACCGAGCTCGACGAAATCCGAGCCACCTTCGAAGAGCGCTCGTCGCAGGGGCGTGCCGCAACGGATCTGAGTGACCTCGCGCGGGCAGCGACCTTCGGAGCGATCGACACTCTGTTGGTTGATATCGACGGGATGGTTTCCGGGGTTATCGACGAACAGTCCGGCGCGCTAACGCTGACCGAGGCCGACGACCCGAACAGCTACGGAGTCGTGGATGAAATCGCCCGGCGGGCGCTGGCTTCAGGCGCGAGAGTAGTCGCGGTGCGTTCGGCGGATGTTCCCGGAGGCGGACAGGCCGCCGCGCTCCTCCGCTATGCGGTCTGACGCTACCGAGTCGGATACCGCCCTAGCTCCCGCTGGCCCAGTGCGAACTGTCACGCGCGTCCTGCTCGGGGCGGCCCTAGTCTTCGCCGGACTCAGCCACCTGTTCTGGGCGCGAGAGGCGTTCCAAGCACAGGTGCCGACGTGGTTGCCACTTGACCCCGACTTCGTGGTCGTTGCCTCAGGCGTCGTCGAGGTCGTTCTTGGGCTCGCGCTCATCGCGCTTCCCCGCTATCGGGTAGCAATTGGCTGGATCGCCGCGGCCTTCTTCATCGCAATCTTCCCCGGAAACATCTCCCAGTTCGTCACCGGCACGGACTCGTTCGGGCTCAACGACGACGCATCACGCTTCGTGCGATTACTGTTCCAGCCGGTGTTGGTGCTGGTCACGCTGTGGGCCACCGGCGCGTGGCGCGACCGGCGTACGCTTCTACCGACCCGCTAGCGAGGCTCGGGGGGCGACGGACTAACCGAGGATCTCGGTCTTCTTCGCCTCGAACTCTGCGTCGCTCAGGATGCCAGCATCGCGGAGTTCCCCCAGCTGCTTGAGCTGTGCGAGCTTGGCGTCCATGTCGGGCGCAGCAGGTGCGGCAGGTGCGGCGGCGGGCGCTGCTGCGGGTGCCGGCGCCGCGGCGGCCGCTGCCTGATCCTGCTCGGCCCATTTCTGAGACTGGCGGCGCTGGTTGCGACCGACGACGCTCGAGGCAACGTGGGCGTGGGCGGCGGTGCGGAGTAGTCGACCCATGGTCTTATGCTTCCTTCTTCTCGGCCGCGTCGATCGCGGCATCCAAGTCTTCAAATTCGATCGATCCGGTCGCGGCGAGACGTGCTCCACCGCGCTCCCACGTCGCGATCAACGGTAAAACCGTGAGCACCTCGTAGACGAGAATTGCCGAGATGCTTCCGGGCTCGATCAAGGCGCCAGCATCGTTGATGTCGTCATCATCGATCAGATGGGATGACGCACCCCCGAACGCAGCCAGGTCGACACCGTCGACAATGCCGAGGGTGTCCGCCTCAACGAGCGAGACCTCGCCGTCAGCGGACTTGGCCACGAACTCGAGATCGAGCACCAGAATCTGCCCGGAGTCGACCAGCGAGATCACATGCGAAAATCCCTCGCCTGCCACCTTGCCGTCAGGAAATTCTATGACCATGAATTCGACCGGCCCCAGCCAGTCCGAGAGTTCGCTCATGCCTAAATGCTAGTGCCCTGCGTGGGAGTGGCGAGTGAATTTCTCGCCTACTCTGGTGAAATGGCCCTCGTCAGCGTGATCATCCCCTGGCGCCCCCAGCCGTCACGCCTTCCTGCCTTCGAGGCGGACGTGGATTGGTACCGAACCACACTCCCGGGCGTCGACATCGTCACTGTCGACTCAGGCGAAGATGCCTTCAACCTGTCCCGCTGTCGCAACCTCGGTGTCGCGGCGATCGGTGACGAGTCGCAGGTTGTGATCATCAACGACGCCGACACTATCCCCGAGCGAGGCGCACTGCTCGAAGCGATCGCTGCGGCATCCACCTCTGGGCTCGTGCACCTTCCGTACACGGAGTACCGCTGGCTCGGCGGCACCGGAACCGCCCAGTTTGTTGCGGGTGTGCCGCTCGAGCACTGTGAGTTCGAACTCGTGGACGGCGCCTGCTCCGGGGTCTATGTCACTACCCCCGCGAGTTGGTTGAGTCACGGTGGTCAAGATGAACGGTTTCGCGGGTGGGGCTTCGAGGATGCCGCGTGGCACCTCGCCCACGAGGCGCTACTTGGGGAGGTTCCCCGCCGCCACGTTGGCACCGTCTTTGCGCTGCACCACGAGCCTCAATTGCGCGAGGGCCTTCAGTTCGATGCGAACGCGGGACTCATGCAGCAGTACCGCGACGCGGCCACCGACCCCACGGCGATGCGTCAGTTGGTCTTCGACCTGCTGTAGCGACGCTCAGCTGCTACGCCCAGTGACGGCGCGGTAGGCCCGGTCCCGACCCGGGTCGGATTGCAGGTTTGCCGCCAGCGGTGCCCTCGGCCCCGCGAGCACCTTGGCGATCGACGCCGCCAGCTCGTCAACCGTTGCGGTATTCGGCGCGAGCGCCACACCCCAGCCGGACTCCTCGATCGCCGCCGCTCCCGCGAACTGGTCGGTCGAGAACGGCAGCACGACGAGCGGCACCCCGAACGTCATCGCCTCGGTGACCGAGTTATTGCCGCCGTGAGTCACCGCGACTGCCGCGTTCTTCAGCAGGGTCACTTGCGGCAGGAAGGGGCGCACGAGCCAGTGCTGCGGGAGGTCTGCGAGGTCGGCGGCCGACCCGGTCGCGAGGGCGACCCGCAGGCCGAGGTTCTCGGCGGCGTGGGCTACTGTGGCGAGCACATCCGTTCGCACGGAGAGAAAGCTGCCGAAGCTCACATAGATGAATGGCTCGGTGCTCCCAGCCAGCCACGCCTCGACCTCGGGGTCGACAGGCTCGTCGCGAACTGCTGACCCTAAGAATTCGTGAGGCGGCAGCAGCGCCGTCCTTGCGGTCGGGGAGAGCTCCCCCGGGTAATTGAGGAGGAGCTGTTCGCTGTGCTCCTCGAACGCGCTTCGCGATGGCGGGAGGTGGGGGGCGATTTCGGCAAGGGCGGCGTTCCACTCGGCAGTGAATGATTCACTCACCCGAATACACAGCGCGTGCAGGTCGGCTAGCTCGGCGCCGGACGGCGTGAAAGCGGCGGGCCAGGCGGGCGGGTAGCCGTACACCTCGTCGCCGACGGGAAGGGCCGACGGATGCCCCAGCACCACGTCCGCGTAGGCGAGGCCAGCGGCAGCCAGCCCCAACCGCGCACTGAACGCCAGGTGGTCGACAATGATCGAGTCGGGACGAACCGCCGCCACGACCGCCTGCACTTCGCGCGCCACGCGCACCGGCTCCCACATGAGGTCGCTCAGCCGCGCCTCGGCCTGAAAGGCGAGCGTCTCGACCATGCCCCGGCGGGTGGCGTCGAAGAAGCCGCGCAAGGCGTCATCCTCGCCGGTCGGCTGATCCTCAGCCCTGATAATCCCCGGGTTGGAGCCCTTGCCGAGCTGCAGGTTGACCCGCTCGAACCCGAAGCTCTCGACGATGCTCCCGGTTGCCGGGCCCGTAGCGACCACGACCCGCTCCCCAGCGTCACGCCACGCGGTGCCGAGTGTCGCCAGCGGCAACAGGTGGGAGGCGTAGTCGGGACTGATGATGAGCAGGGTCACGGCACCGGCACCGGATCGGCTTGCCGCTTGATCTCTTGGTCGTGCACGGTCGTGTAGACCGCGGCGAGGGAACTGGCCATCGCCTGAATCGTGAAACTGCTTTCGACCGTTGCGCGGGAACGAATGGCTCGATCGTCGGTGGTTTCCTCAGCCGCAGCATCCAATGCCTCGGTCATCGCCTCGCCCAGCTTGCCCACGTGCCAAGTCGAGGTGAGAAACCCTGTGACGCCCTGCTCGACATAGGTTGCTGGCCCGCCGCCGTTTGGCGCCACGACCATGAGACCGGATGCCATTGCCTCCAGCAGGGCAATGCCGAACTCCTCTTTGAGGCTGCCGCAGACGTAGACGCCGTTCGGGGCGGCGAGGTCTGGGACTCCCCTGCGTGCGGCGGCAACCCACCGGGCGACCGTGTCGTTGGGGCGGTGCCCGGGCAGCAGCAAACCCTCGGCGGCTCGGCGATCGGGCGGGATAATCGCATCGATCAGGTCGAGTTGTTCGAGCTCGTCGGCGGACGGGTTATCGAGGTTGCCGCCAATCAACAGCAGGTTCGCGCGGTCGCGCAGAGGAGACCCGGCCCATGCAGCAACGATCGTCGCCATGCCTTTGACCCGGTGAAAGCGGCCGACGCTTACGACGAGCGGAAGAGACCGGCGCGCCTCGGGCAGCCCTTCGAGCAGTTCCACAAGTTCGGCCCGCGCCGGCGTCTCGACCTGCTCGGTCGCCTCGGCAACAGCGCGGTCAACTACCTCGAGATCGATGCCCTCGGGCACAATCGAATGGCGTTCAGGGTATGCAGTGATGTCGATGCCGACGAGTTCGAGCATGTCGCGCTTCAGCTCAGGTCGGGGGAACAGCACCGTCTGAGCCGCGTTCGCGGCGATCCGTTGAACAAGGCGGGTTCGGAACCAAAAGTGCTCAAGCTCGTCGACCTCACCGAAGTTGGCACGGTCGAGCGCGCCCGAGAGGTCCATCGAGGCAATGACCGCGTGCGGGTCGGGCGCGACCGTGAACACGACCGGGATTTTAAGCTCGCGGGCGGCGTCGACTGCGGCGAGGCTACCAACATCCGCCATCCGCAGATGAATGACGTCGATGGGTCCCGCGGCCCGCAGCACTCGCCGGATGCCTCGCCTCGCCGTCACCCGCAACGGCCATGCGCTGGCAGACGCAACCGGGTCAACCAGCAACGGCACTCGTCCGTAGGAGTGTCCCGGCTTGCGCCGGCGTAGCCTTTCGAGCCCGTTGAGCGCTTCAGCGGCCGACCCCCGCGAGAGGGTGATGACGCGGTCAATCGGGTACTCAGTCGGGGCCGGCCTGTCGATAAGCGAGTCTCCGAGTCGCACCAGCAGGGTCGCTATTCCGCCGTTGTCGCCGCTACCGGCCTGGGTAAGGTCGGGATCGATATCGGCGTGCAGGAAGAGTTGGGCGACGGCCAAGCCGACACCCACTCGATCGGAGTGACGCTCGTCCGCTAGGTCAACGAGCCCCAGCCGGGCAGCGTCAGCAAGATGATCCGACCCACCCGCGAGGGCTGTCAACAACTCTGCAGCCTCGCCCGAACCGACCCGTTGGCCGAGGGCCGATATGGCCGCGACACGCACCTCGAGCGACTCGCCGCGATCCTTCGCGATAGTCGTGAGCGGCGCAGCGGAGATGCGGGTCCGGACGAGCCCTAGGGTTTCGACAATCCGTGCCCGTCCGGCTGGCTCGTCAATGCCGAGAAGAGCAGATTCGAGCCCTACCGCGATCGGGTCGGGGGTCGCAGCGATCCACTTCTCGAGGGTGCGCTGCGCGAGCATTCCGGCGAAGTCGCCCGCGGCGACCAGACCAATGAGGCGGGCGACCGCATCGAACCGCGGCATTCGACTGGCCAGTGCCCAGGCGGCGTGCTCTCGCAGGTACGTGCGTTCGCTTGCGAGCAAACGCACGAGGATCGCCTCGGCCTCGTCGTCGAAAATCTGCGCAAGCGCGTGGGTCGCGGCGATCGCAACGAGCTGATCGTCGCCCATGAGAGCATCTCGAAGCACGCGTATGGTGCGCTCACCACCGTCGCGACTGGCCTCGAACGCGAGGTCGTCGGCGAGGCGCAGGGCATCGATCAACCGGTCGGCATGCTGTACTGCGTCGAGCGATGTCTGGATCCCCACAGGTACCACCCTCTACGAAATGACCCCCTCACTGTATGACACTTCGAGTGTGGTTCACTCGGGGAGTGCGAATTCTGGGCTTCGGCGATATCGGTGTAGTCGACGACATGATGCACATCGGCGACGAGGCGATGTTCGAGGAGTTCTTGGTTCAGGCTCGCGCTCGTGGGGTGAGCGACATCACGGCGGTCTCGTCGAATCCTGCGGAGACGAGCCAGCGGTACTCGGTGCCCGCGGTCGCGCGCGACGCGGTCGATGTCGGCGGGT
>JANOED010000250.1:0-7286 GCA_031413035.1 Leifsonia sp.
CCGATGAAGCGGATCCCGAACTTCTCCTCGTACTCCTTCACCTGCTTGGGGAAGATCGTGCGCATGAAGAACTTGAAGAACGGGTCTCGGCCGCGGCGGACGCTGAAGTAGGTCGCGCCAGCGCTACCCCGAGGACTTCAAGCCGAAGCACGTGCTGCGAAGCGCACCGTGGTTCTTCGAGAACTGGGACGCCGACTTTGCCGAGCGGCTGGTCGACGACTTCCGTCTGCCGATGAATACCCGTATCAAGAAGCTCTCACGCGGTCAGCTCTCGGCCGTCGGCGTGATCGTCGGGCTCGCCTCGCGCGCGCCGCTGACCTTCTTCGACGAGCCCTACCTGGGTCTGGATGCGGTCGCCCGACAGACCTTCTACGACCGCCTCCTTGAGGACTACGCCGAGCACCCTCGCACGGTGGTGCTCTCAACGCATCTCATCGACGAAGTGGCTAACCTGCTCGAACACGTTCTCGTGATCGACAACGGACGCATCATCGTTGACGAAGACGCCGAGGCGCTGCGCGGCTCAGCGACGACCGTCGTGGGTACGAGGTCTGCGGTCGACGGCTTTGCCGCCGGCCGGGAGATCCTGCACCGCGATGGCCTCGGCGGGTTGGCGACGGTCACCGTGGCCGGGCTCGACGAGAAGGGGCGCGCCGCGGCATCCGCAGCCGGTCTCGAGCTTGGCCCGGTGTCTCTGCAGCAACTGATCATCAGAATGACCAACCTCTCGGAGCACGATGGCGCCGAGCACAACAACTCCCAGCACAGCAACAGCAAGCATGAATTGGAGCACAGCGCATGACTACCACCCTGGCTCTGCCCGCAACCCGCACTTCATTAGCTCGGCTGCAGAGCGTGATGAAGCTGCATCTGGCTAACCCGTGGACGACGATCACCCTGCCGTGGATCATCCTCGCGGCGATCTTCGTGACGAACCTGGCGATCTGGCTGCTGATCTTCATGAACACGCCCGCATCGGCCCATGCCGACATCGCGGACGGGATCCAGTGGAGCGGTGCTTCGCTCTACATCTTCGTGTACATGATGGTGGTGGCCATTCAAGCCATCAACATCACCTTCACGTTTGCGCTCGGCTACGGTGTGACGCGGCGCGACTTCTACTTCGGCACGGCGCTGCAGTTCATGCTGCTGTCGGCGATGTATGCAGGCGGGCTGACGGTTCTCGCCGAGATCGAGAAGGCGACGAACGGATGGGGCCTCGGAGGTCGCATGTTCACAGCCGCCTACTTCGGCAGCGACCTGCAGTGGTACCAGCAGTTCTTCGTATTCTTCGCGCTCATGCTCTTCTTCTTCTTCCTCGGTGCCGCGTTCGGAGCCATCTTCGTGCGGTGGAAGGCCACGGGCATCACCCTGGTCCTCATCGGGCTCGGGTTGATCCTCGTAGCCATCGGGTACATCCTGACGGTTACGGAGAGCTGGCCGGTTGTCGGCGAGTTCTTTGCCACGGCTGGCTGGTTGGGCACCTACGCCTGGAGCCTAGTCATTACCGTGCTCGCCGCAATCGCTGGCTACCTGATCCTTCGCAGGGCAACCCCGCGCAACTCTTAGCCCAGCTCTTGGAACGCCGTGATCTGGAGGCCCCCCGGGGCCTCCAGACGCGCGTTGAGGGAGTTCCACGGAGTGAGGGTGGGTGGGGCGACGACTCGTGCCCCGGCCGCTTCGAGAGCGTTTGTTGTGGCCGCGGCATCCGCGACCTCAAAGGCCACGCGAATGCTCAGCGGGTAAGGCCGGGCGACTGGATGCCCCACCTCGACGTCATCGATCAGCCGCACCTGCGCGGGGTTAGCTAGCTCGAGCGTGGCTGTGGGCACCGACAGGATAACGACGCGCGCGCCGCCCTCCCCCTGATATGCCTCCAGTTCGGTGAGCCCTAGGGCGTCGCGGTAAAACGTGAGGGCGTCATCGAAGTCTTCGGTCTCGACGACGAGGCGCAGTTGCAATGGGGAGTCGGTCATGGCTCCAGCTTAGGATCGGTCAACATGGGCTACCTCTTCCTCGCGCTGGCCATTGTCGGCGAAGTCATTGCGACCACGTTCCTGAAGCTGACCTCGGGAGAGCGGGCGGTGTGGTGGGCGTATCCGATTGTCGGTGTCGGCTACATCTTCGCCTTCGTCATGCTCTCCCTCACACTGGGGCGCGGGGTTCCGCTGGGCATCGCCTACGCGATTTGGGCGGGTGTCGGGGTGGTTCTCGTGGCCATCATAAGTTGGCTCGCGTTCGGCGAGACGCTCACCTGGCAGCAGCTCGTCGGAATCGCGCTCGTTGTCGGCGGCGTCGTGCTGCTCGAGCTTGGCGGAAAGCACGCGCCCGCGTAAAGGTTATTTCAGCGACTTCTGCAGCAGCACCGTGCCGAGCCAGCGGTCGAACTTGAAGCCGACCTTGCCCATGTGGCCGATCTGGGTGAAGCCAAAGTTCTCGTGCATCGTGATCGACGCGTCGGCACCCTTGTCGGCGATCACCGCAATGATCTCCTTCAGCCCCGCCGCGCGCGATCGATCGATCAGCTCGGCCAGCAGCGCCTTGCCGAGCCCCTTGCCCGTGGATGCCGGACCCAAGTAGATCGAGTTCTCGACCGTAAAGCGATAGGCGGCCTTCTCCTTCCAGGGGTAGACGTAGGCGTACCCGAGCAGTTGGCCTGCCGGATTCTCCGCGACCAAGAACGGCATCTTCTTGTCTTGGATCTTCGCGAACTTGCGCTTGAGTTCCGCGAGAGTCATCGGCTTCTCGTCGAAGGTCACGGTGGAATTGAGCACGTAGTGGTTGTAGATCTCTCGGACATACGGGAGGTCGGCGGCCGTGGCATCCCGAATCGCGTAGGCGAAGGGGGTCTCGGGTGCTGGCTTCGGTGCGAGGTGCGGTGGCAGCTTGCGGCGGGGCTGGTACTCCTCCTCAAGCATGCTGCAGACCTCCTCGACTTAGCGCCCTCGAGTCTACGCACGTCAAGTGACGTCGTGCCTCCAGGAGGTGAGGTAGCCGGCCACGGTGACGACTAGCGCGATGCCCGCGAGAACGAGTCCGCCCTGCCACCACTCGAGAGTAACGACGGATGTCGTGCCGGTACCAAGCGACGTGAAGATGCTCGCGCCAACGAGCGCGTCGCTGGCCGCACCGGGAAGGAATTTGCCGATCTCGGCCGTCCAGTCCCAGATCGACGCACCAAGCCGCAGGATCGGTTCGACGAATTGAGTGAACGCGAGTACCACGACGATCGAGGCGATCTGATTCGGGATGAGCGCGCCCACCCCGACCCCGACCACCGCCCACAGGGCCATGGCCAGCACCACGCGCGCAGCGAGCAACCAGGTTTCGGAGTCATCGAGCGCGGGGTCGATTCCCGTCGCTGCGAGTATGGGGGCGCCGAGGCCGATCGCGGCGACAAGCCCGACGAGCCCGTAGAGCGCGCCTCCCTTCGCCAGCACGATGACCTTCGCGATCAGCACACGTGCCCGGCGCGGTGTCGCGAGAAAGGTCGGAGTCAGCGTCTGGTACCGGAACTCCGAGGTCACGGCGAGCGCGCCCAAGATTAGCGGGAAGACGTAGCCGACCGCGGTGACGGTGCTGTAGATCAGTGCGGGCAGCTGATCTTCCGGGAGCGCCGGGGCGCCGGGCGTGGCACTGAGCTGGTCGCCGAGTGCACCGAACAGGCCAGCAAGTAGGCCGGCCGTGAAGCCGACATAGCCAACAAGGATCAAGAGCAGCACCCACCACAGGCGAACCGTGGTTTGCTTCAGAACCTCTGCCTTCCAGATGCCGATCATGACCGGCTCCCTTCCGCCGGGGCACCGACAAGGCCGAGGAAGACATCCTCAAGCCCGGTGTGTTCCGGGCTGAGGAGGCTGAGTGCAATCCCAGCTTTGAGGGCGATCGCGCCAGCCTGCTCTGCCGTGATGCCAGTCGCGAGAAGTACGCCGTCATCACTCGATACATCTGAACCCGCAGCACGGAGCGCCTTCTCGAGGCCGGGCCGATCTGGCGAATCGAGTCGAACCCGAGCACCCGTCTCGAGGCCCGAGAGCTCGCCTTGATAGACGGCCTTGCCACGAGAGATGATCACAACCTGATCGACGCTCTGCTCAACCTCAGCGAGTAGGTGTGAGGAGACCAGAACCGTGCGGCCCTCTTCGGCGAGTTCGCGCAGGAACACCCGAATCCACCGGATTCCCTCAGGGTCGAGGCCGTTGGTCGGCTCGTCGAGCACGAGAACGCCGGGGTCGCCGAGGAGGGCGAACGCGAGGCCAAGTCGCTGTCGCATTCCCAGCGAGTATCCGCCCACGCGCCGGTCGGCGTATTCGGCGAGGCCGACCAGTTCGAGCACCCGTGTCACGCGCTCGTCAGGAAACCCTGCCGACGCGGCGTAAACCCTCAAGTGACCGCGAGCTGAACGGCCCGGGTGAAAGCTGGATGCCTCGAGCGCCGTACCTACTGTCGCGAGCGGCCGCTCGAGGTCGCCGTAGGCGACACCCGAGAAGGTCGCGGCGCCCCCGGTGGGAGTGACGAGTCCCAGGAGCATCCGCAGGGTCGTGGTCTTGCCCGCTCCGTTCGGTCCAAGGAAGCCGGTGACACGCCCGGGTTCAACCGTGAAGCTCAGGTCAGAGACCGCCGTGACCGCGCCGAACGATTTCGACAGGTTCGCGAACTCAATTGTAGTTCTAGTTGACATAGAACAATACTGTCAGATCGGGAAGAGTCGCGCCAGTCCAGCCTGCCGTCAATTCAGGTAAGGCGCCAGTCCACCGGCGGCGCCCCTTGGGCGGCAAGCAGTTCGTTGGCCCGGCTGAAGGGGCGCGAGCCGAAGAATCCGTTGTGGGCCGAGAGTGGGCTCGGGTGTGCGGAGGAGATGGTGGGCGTGTCACCGAGTAGCGGCTTCAAGCTCGCGGCATCCCGCCCCCAGAGAACGGCGACAAGTGGACCCCCACGCGCGACGAGAGCCGCGATCGCCGCCTCGGTCACGGCCTCCCACCCCTTGCCCCGGTGCGAAGCCGAGACCCCCGACTGAACCGTAAGCACGCGGTTGAGCAGCATTACCCCGTGGTCAGACCATGCGGTCAGGTCGCCGTGCGCAGCCGGGGGGATACCCAAGTCGCTCTCGAGTTCCTTGTAGATGTTGGCCAGACTGCGCGGAATCGGGCGCACGTCACGCTCGACCGCAAATGAAAGGCCAATCGGATGCCCCGGAGTGGGGTAAGGGTCCTGCCCGACGATGAGCACTCGAACGTCGGCCAGCGGGTAGGTGAAGGCTCGAAGCACCCGATCCCCGGAGGGCAGGTGGGCACGACCGGCGGCGGTCTCTGACCTCAGGAACTCCCCCATCGCAGCGATCCGGTCGGCGACGGGTTCGAGCGCTCGGGCCCACCCAGGATCGACGAGCTCTGAAAGTGGTTGTGGGCTCATTGAGTCAGACACTAGTAGCATCCGTTCATGTCACTGGTGCGCGGTAATGCGGGAGCAATCACTTTCGGCCTCGTCGGCTATCTCTTCCTCGTGGAGTTGGTGAGCGGAATCCTGCAGGGGTTCTACGTTCCCCTGATCCCCGATCTGGTCGAGCACCTTGGCATTCGCGACGCCGACTTCAACTGGTTCGAGGCCTCTCAGCTGCTGCTGAGCGCGATCGTCGTGCCGATACTCGCCAAGTGCGGTGACATGTTCGGGCACAAGCGCATCCTGCTGATCTCGACGGTGCTCACCGCTGGCGCGACCTGGTGGCTGGCCTTCACGGGCGACTTCACGATGTTCCTCATCGCGTGGACCCTTCAGGGCTTCTATGTGGTCTGGCTGCCGCTCGAGGTCGCCCTGATCTTCGACCGCGGACGGGTCACCGGCACCGGCGCATCACAGACCCGACGGGCAGCGGGATACCTCGTCGTCGCCCTTCAGGCCGGAGCGATCATCGGCGCTCTCAGCGCGGGCCGCATCTTCGTTGCTCTCGGCGGGGACATCCGCACAACACTCATGGTGCCCGCCGTGGCAGTCACGCTGGTGTTCTTCGCGATTCTGTTCGGTGTGCCCGAGTCCAAGCCACTGCCCGGTCGTACCCTCGACTTCTGGGGCTTCGTCGGCCTAACTCTCGGCCTTCTGCTCATCACCTCCGGGCTCACCTTCTTGCGCATCAACGGACCTGCGACGTGGTGGGTCTACGCGCTCATGGTGGTCGGCGTGCTTTCCTTCATTCCGTGGGGCCGGTACGAGCTGAAGCAGAAGGATCCAGCGATCGACCTGCGCGTCCTGCGCCAGCCCACGATGTGGCCGGTGCAACTCACTGCAGGCCTCGTCGGAATCAGCCTGCTCGGCGCGCAGGCGCCGCTGGCGACCTTCGCCGGAACCGATCCGATCAACGGCTACGGCCTCGGGATGCCCGCCGACGAGATCTCGTACATCATCGGTGCCTACCTGGTGTCGATGATCGTCGGAGCGCTGCTGTTCCCGAGGGTGTCGAAGTGGACTAGTCCGCGGGTGGCGCTGATCATCGCGACCTTCTTTGTCGCGACCGGATACCTGTTGTTCCTCGTCAACAACGACACCGTTGTGGGGGTCGTCGTCAACATGGCGATTGCGGGCATCGGCTCCGGCGCGCTGGTTGCGGCGCTACCAGCGGCCGCCGCCGCCGCCGCCCCGCGCGGCCAGACCGGTATCGCAACCGGCCTCACGAATACCACGAAGACGATCGGCGGCTCGTTCGCGTCGGCAACGTTTGCGATCGTGCTCGCTGCGGGTGCCGCGACCGCGGTAACGGCAACCGCGTCGAGTCTCGTCAGTTACCTCGTGGTCTTTGCGATTTGCGGCTTCGGCGCCCTTGCGGCCGCACTGCTGCTGTTCTTCGTGCCCAAGCTCGCCTTCGCTGACGTCGACGAGGCGCTGCTCGAAGAAAACACCCAGGCCGCAGCGGCAACCGCTAGCGAGGAGTCAGGTCGCCCCTGATCACCTTGTGCGGCGCCGCCTGCGCCACCGGCTTGATGGTGATGAGGTCGAGGTTCACTGAGAACGGAAGCTCGAGCGCGTGCACAACCGCTTCGGCGATGTCTTCTGCATAGAGCGGGTTGGGCACGTTGTCGTAGACCGCGTCAGCCCGGGCACGGTCACCGCCGAAGCGGGTGAGCGAGAACTCGTCGGTCTTCACCATTCCCGGCGCGATCTCGATGACCCGGATCGGCTCGCCCGCGAGCTCCAGCCTGAGCACCGCCGTCATCGCGTGCTCGGCAAACTTCGCCGCGTTGTATCCGCCGCCGCCTTCGTAAGCGATGTGGCCAGCGATGGAGGTGATCATGACG
>JANOED010000251.1:0-1554 GCA_031413035.1 Leifsonia sp.
GCCCGCGGCGGCTTCGACGACCGCGAGTTCTACGAGCTCTTCAGCCGACCGCGCGACCAGTGGCACGTCACGATCGAGTCGGTGCGATCGGATGACGCGGCCGCTCCGTTCGACGCCTGGCTGGCGCAGGAGGACCGTACCGACTACTAGCGGGCCGCTAGCTACCGCGGTACGTCGAGTAGGCAAACGGGCTGAGCAGCAGCGGCACGTGGTAGTGCTCGTCGGGCTCGACCACTACGAAGTCGATCGTCACGCGCGGGTAGAACGTCGAGCGAGCGGCCGCCGCGAAGTAGCCGCCGGTCTGGAACTCGAGCCGGTACTCGCCGGCGGGCAGGGTGTCGGGACCGAGCGCGGAGACGCGACCGTCGTCATCCGTCTCCCCCATCGCGATTATGACGCCGTCGGGGCCGGAGAGCGCCACCGGGATTCCTGGCGCGGGCGTGCCCAGCGCGGCATCCAGAACATGGGTGGTGACGTGGCTCATCTGGGATCTCCCGATTCCGTGGGTGCAAAGAGTTTCTCCAGCCGCAGCAGCGCGATGTCGCGCAACTGTTCGCCGACGATGACCAGTTCGGTCGCGTCATCCAGAGTCAGGCGGCGTTGAAGCTCCGCGAGGATCTCGGCGCGTGTACGCCCCGCCGCGCGGATGATGAACACCCGCCCGAACCGCTCCTCGTAGGCGCGGTTGCCCTCGGCAAGCTCCTCGGCGAGTTCGGTCGCGTCGCCTTGTTCGGCACGGCTGAAGGCCTGCGAGGTCCCCTCGCCGACCGGCTTCTCGCCGATGCGAGGGTGGTGGGCGATGGCCTGGGCAATTTCGTCGGGGGCGAGTGGGGTGGCCTCTGTGTAGGCGACGAGGAGCAACTGCTCGACGCTCTCGAAGGGCGCCTGGCTGGCGACATCCTCGACCCAGCGCGGCACGGCAAGACTCGCCCCGAGCGCCTCGCGCAGGGCGGCGTCGGTCGTCTGGAGCGTCATGGTGTGTATAACAGTACCCATGGCCGTCCCTGCCGCAGACCCCGGCTCGAGCGTGACTGGCCTCGTTGGGCCGAGTTGCTCCTACTGCGGAACGTCACGCCACATGGTCGTCACCCACGCGTCGCTGAGCACAGCGCGGAAGCCGCCGACCACCTCGAAGCCAGCTCGCTCATAGCGGTAAATGTTTGCTGGGTTAGTCGACTCGAGGTAAGACGGGAGTCCCTTGGCGTCGTAGTCTTCGAGGTTCTCCGCCAGAACTCGCTGAGCGAGACCGTGACCCCGATGATCGGGATGCGTCGCCAAGAAGTTCAGGTACATGTGCGGCTCGGTCGGCCGATGGGCATCGAATCGCTGACCCATCTCCTCCATCGCGGCGACGGACTCCGGTGGAAGCACCGCGACAACGAGATCCGAGAGAGCGACCAGCTGCTCTACCGACATCTCGGTGCCGTCCGGCGGGAGCCATACCGCGCGAACCCGCGTTTGTCGCCATCTCCGCGGAAGCGGGCTCCGGCAAGACGCGGCTGATCGAGGAGTTCCGCACGCGCATCGCGCCCGCTGCTACGTGGCTGGAGGGCC
>JANOED010000252.1:0-9448 GCA_031413035.1 Leifsonia sp.
GGCGAAAAATTGGCGGCATCAATCACACTAGGTGTTGGTCAGTTTTGTACTAATCCAGGTTTGATCATTGGAGTCGATAATCCTGCGCTTTCTCGGTTTACAAAAGCCTTGTCTGATGGAATAGCGGCGGCCGGCGAGGATACGGCCGGTGTGCTCGTCAACGATGAGAACCTCGCCGTTCATGACGACGTAGTCCTTGTCTTTCTTGAACAGGGCCTTGGCCTTGATCGAGTTGTTGAGGAACGAGATGAGGGGCGTGTTGGCCGACTCGTAGAGATTGTCGATGCCGAGGTAGTCCTCGACCTTCTCGATGCCGGGCTCAAGCACGCCGACGGTGCGCTTCTTCTCGTCAACCTCGAAATCCTCACCGGGAATCAGTCGGTTGGCGACGTTCGCGAACTCGGTAAACCAGCGGTTGGCCTCGCCGGATGCCGGGCCCGAGATGATGAGTGGGGTGCGAGCCTCGTCGATCAGGATCGAGTCGACCTCGTCGACGATCGCGTAATGGTGGCCGCGCTGCACCATGTCTTGTGCCTGCCACGCCATGTTGTCGCGCAGGTAGTCGAAGCCGAACTCGTTGTTCGTGCCGTACGTAATGTCGGCCGCGTACTGCTCGCGACGCTCGGCTGGAGTCTGACCGGAGAGGATGCATCCGGTCGTCATGCCGAGGGCTCGGAAGACACGTCCCATGAGCTCGGACTGGTAGCTGGCCAGATAGTCGTTGACGGTGACGACGTGCACGCCCTGCGACGCAATCGCGTTCAGGTAGGCCGGAAGCGTCGCGACCAAGGTCTTGCCCTCACCGGTCTTCATCTCGGCGATGTTGCCAAGGTGCAGGCCTGCCCCACCCATCAACTGCACGTCGAAGTGGCGCATACCGAGGGTGCGCACTGCCGCCTCGCGCACGGCGGCGAACGCTTCGGGCAGGAGGTCATCGAGCGATTCACCAGCGGCGTAGCGCTCGCGCAACTCGACTGTCTCGTGCTTGAGATCCTCGTCGCTGAGGTCTTTGAAGTCCTCTTCGAGGTGGTTGACGGCAGTCGCGTAGTTCTTCAGGCGGCGCAGAAGCCGACCTTCACCCATACGAAGTGCGCGTTCGAGAACGTTAGCCACCGATTACTCCTTCTTTGCCGGGTATCCCGGCGCGACAGCACGCCAGCCAGTACAGCGTTACCGAAACGCAATCGTACCAACTACCGGCTGAGAGAGTCTCGCGAGTGTCGTCGGTGCGACCCGGGCGCTGCGGATCTGTCGGCGCGAACCGCTAGGCGCGGCGCGAACGCTTCTCGGGCAGGGCCTCGCTCTCGTCGTCGAGCGCGATGACACCGTACGCCCAGCCCGTACGGCGGTAGACCACGCTCGGCCGGTCGGATGCGGCATCGATGAAGAGGAAGAAGTCGTGGCCGACGAGCTCCATGTGGTCGACGGCCTCTTCGACCGCCATGCGGCTTGATGGGAACACCTTCTGCCGAATGACGACCGGCGAGTAGGCCTCCTCAGCCTGACCTTCGCCCAACTGCACGGGAATCTGGCCCGTGCTGACCTTTTCGAGCACGTCGGGCGAGACCGGGGTGATATCGACAACCCGGAAACCATCTGCGGATGCCTCGTGGAGCGAGACCGGGCGGTGCTTGCCGCGGTGAACCTTCCTGCGATCCTTCGACTGGCGGATGCGCTCGACAAGCTTGGCCATCGCCAGATCGAACGCAACGTACTTGTCTGAGCCGCTCGATTCTGCACGCACCAGAGGCCCTGGGCCGATCAGAGTGAGCTCGACCCGATCATCGCCGCTCGACCCGCGGGTCTCGTGATGGCGCGACACCTTCACCTCGAACGCAATCGCCTTGTCGGCGAGGTGGCCCACCTTCTCTGATTTCTCGAGCGCGTACTCGCGAAAACGGTCGGTGACCCCTAGGTTTCGTCCGGTGATGGTGATGTCCATGACGCCCTCCAGCCTGCTCTGGGCGCCGCCGCCAGGTCTGGATTAGGCGGTCTGTCGCGCCTCGTTGTCGTTACCGTACTCCTGCTACCGAACAATGTCACGAAACGGCAACAACCTCACAGTGAACGCCAGAGTTGCTGCGCCGACCACGACCCCGCCTGCCTCGGCTACCGCTCGAGAGGCCTCCGCGAGGGTGGCACCGGTGGTGAGCACGTCATCGACAAGGATCACCGGGGTGCCGGTTAGCGGCCTCCTCGCGACAAACGCACCGGCCCGGTTCGCCGCTCGCTCCTGAACTCCGAGCAGCTTCTGCGCGGGAGCGGAGCGGCCCGTACTGCGCAGCACGGGGAGGGTGCGCAGGCCGGCTCGGCGCAGGAGCAGGGCAACGGGGTCGTAGCCGCGGCGGCGGAAGGCGGCGCGACTTGTGGGAACGCACACTAGTGCGGCGGCGGGAGCCGCGCCGCGGGCCGCCGCGATCGCGGTGGCCAACGGGCGTGAGAGGGCGGCGGCGGCATCCGTTCGGCCTTGCTCTTTGTACGAAAGGATGACGCTGCGCACCCGCCCGTCGTAGAGCACCGCCGTCCACACCCTCAACCCGCCGACCGACCGCAGTGTCACGTTAGGCACCAGCGCGGCGCAGCACTCGGCGCAGACGGACCGGTCGGCCGCCTGACACCCGGCGCAGGCAACCGGGAACAGCACCGCCCACGCGTCCTGCAGCGCGCCATGAACCGTCGCCCAGATCTGCGCTCCCCTGACTTCCACCTCGCAAACACTCGCAGCCGAGCGCGGTGAAGCGGCGCGACCGGCCCGCGCTGTGGACTACTGCTTCGTCGCGAGGAAGGTGGCGGAGACGCCGGTGCTGACCCAGCTACTGCCCTGAGGCCTGAGGATGTCACCGGTGCTGCCCAGCACCCGGATTCCGTCGGATCCGCCGTTGCCGCCCACGATCGTCGACCCGTCGGGTACCTGCCCGAGGGCCGTAGTTGGCCCACCGACTCCGTACAGCGTGATCGGGGAGACTTCGGCACTGCGGGAGAGCGTCGCGACGGTGCGATTGTCGACCCAGGTGGCATCTACCGGTGTGGACCCGACAACCGGAAGGTACTCAATTGATCCCAGCGCGGTCGGCACGGTCTGCTGATCGCGGATGATGCCCGCGACCGCCAGCCTCGGCCCGAGCGGCGTCGACAGGTAAAGGAGAATCCGGGCACCATCCCTCGACACATCCACGGATACGACACTCGCGTCGGCGGGCAACCCTGTGGTGACGGCGTGCTCGGTACCGTCGAGCTCGAAGGTGCTGAGCGTTGCGGCGCTGGCGGACTGGGAAGACCAGACGAACCTGAAGGGGTCGATCGACGGCGCGACGAGACCGGATCGGCCGTCAACAAGAACCGCCTCCTGCTCGTCGCGCTGGGCGACCGACACTCCGGCATCCGAAAGGAACGCCACGGTCTGGTCATCGTTGGACAGTGTCGCTGCCACAGCGCCAGCCGATACAACTGCTTCGCTCAAGGCACCAAGGGCAGAGATCCCCTCGCCAGTGTCGAAGCCGAACGCGCCATCGCGACCGACGAGCGGCGCAGCTTCGACCGTCGGATCCTTGACCGCCAGAGTGACAGTGGGCGGGGTGGTGAGCTCGATTCCGCCGACAGTCATGATGACATCGGCTACATCGAGAGTCGCGGCGAGCTGCTGACGCATGCGATCCCGGTCGGTGGGACTCGCCGCAAGCGCCTCGGGGCTGAGTTCGACGGTCGCCACACCTGACTCGATCGACGCCGTCGAGAGGCTTGTCGAAATCGGAAAGGCGGTCAGCACGACTCCCTGCTGCAGCCACGCCGCGGGCCCGTTCAGCAGGGCGCCGGCGATGCGCACGGTGACGGTTGCCCGCGATGGGAACCAGCGCACGTCGGGCACGAGGAACGTGAAGCTCGGGTCGAAGAAGTACAGGGCCGACTCGGCGAATACAATGGTGAAGCTCGACTGTGACAGTACAATTCCGTCCGGTGCCGAGCTGATGCGCCACTCGCCGTCTTGCTGCGTGAAGCCGTAGACGAGGGTTTGGCTTGCGGTTCCCGGCTCGAAGTACCGTCCGTCGGCATCCACGAACGCTCTCGTGGTAATTGTGTACTCGAGTGTGTTCTCCGCCTCCCCGAGGGTCGTCGCCGGGATGCCGGTGCGAATCGTCGCGCTCGCATCCGGGTTCCACTGGGTCGAGATCTCGGCGCTAAGAAACTGCCGCGCGACCTCGTAGTTGTTCTGCGGACCGCGCAGCGCCAGCATGAAGTCAGCGAGGATCTCCTCCTGAGTCGACCCGGCCCGCGGACCCGCAGGATCGATGACGAAGTCGGGGTCGAGCTGCTCGTCGATTACCGGTCCGGTCTCGACGCCACCCGAGGTGGGAATGCCAACACAGCCGGTCAGCCCGAGGGTGACCGCGACCGCTGTAGCCAGGGCTCCCGCGACAAGCCTCGCCGCCCTACGCATTCGGCTCTCCGAGCTGCTCGACTTCGTCGATCGGGGGAAGCTCGAGGGGCGAGCCGCGCAACTCGGCGCCGCGCACCCGCGGCAGAGTCAGCCGGAAACACGACCCCTCACCCGGGGCGGACCACACCTCAAGCCAGCCGCCGTGCAGCGCGGCATCTTCGAGCGAGATCGCGAGCCCCAGTCCGGTTCCGCCGGTGGTGCGTTGGCGCGACGGGTCGGCGCGCCAGAACCTGTCGAACACGCGCTCCATGGCGGCAGCCGTCATCCCGACACCGTAGTCGCGAACCGCGATAGCGACGGCATCGCGGTCGCTGTCGACCCAGATCACGATAGGCCTACCCTCACCGTGGTCGATCGCGTTGCCCAGCAGGTTGCCGAGGACGCGCCGGATGCGCCGGGCATCCACATCGGCTTCAAAGTAACCGCCCGGGGCGACGACCCGCAGGTCTGAACCCTTCGACGCGGCCAGGGACTCGACGGCCTCAACCGACTCCTCGACGAGCCGCACAAGGTTGGTGGGCTCGGTCTCCATGTCGACGGCACCGGCGTCGTAGCGACTCATCTCCAGCAGGTCGGCGAGCAACAACTCGAACCGCTGAACCTGAGTGTGCAGCAGTTCGGCAGTGCGCGCCGTCGCCGGCGGGAAGCTGTCGCGCTGGTCGTAGAGAACGTCGCCAGCCAGCCGAATGGTCGTGAGGGGGGTGCGCAGCTCGTGCGAGACATCCGACACGAAACGCTGCTGCACCTGACTGAGGGCAGCGAGTCGGGTGATCTGAGCCTGCATGCTCGCCGCCATACCGTTGAACGAACGGGCCAGCGTCGCAATGACATCGTCGCCCTTAACGGGAATGCGCACCTCAAGCTCGCCAGCCGCAAGCTTCTCGCTGGTCTCTGCCGCAACCTGCACCGGACCGACGACAAGCCGCACGACGACGTAGGTGACCGCACCGATGAGCAGAACGAGAGCAAGCCCGCCGATCACCAGAATCTGTTGCATGTAGCCCAGGATCAGCTGGTCGTCGACAATGTTGTAGACGAGATAGAGCTCATACGAGGCTCCTTTCACGTCGAGAATCGACCCAATCACTAGGCCCGGTTGAACAGTTTCGTCCACAGTCAGGCTCACCGACTGGGAGTGAGTTCGAGGCTCGCTCGAGGTCTGCACCGCCTCGCGAAGTTCGGTCGACACGACCGTGTCGGTGTTGAGGCCCGGGGACCTGATGTCGGCGGGTGCCCGCGGACCGTCCTGGCCCGGGGACCGGAGAATCGCGAACTGGGTTCCCTCGGCAGTCGACGCCGCACTGGCGATCGCGCGGGCTGCGTTCTGCATCGTGAACTCGATGTCTTCTGAGGCGAGCTGCTCGGTTGACTCCGTGAACACCCGCTGGCCGGCCAGAGTCGCATTCTCAGACGTTGCCGTGAGTTGTGCCTTGCGGGCATCAAAGAGGTAGGTGCTCACACTGAACGAGATGTACCCGCCGATGATGAAGACGGCGATCGCCGAGAGTACGACCGTGATCGCAACCGTGCGCACCTGCAACGACGACCGCCACAGGGCTCCCAGCCGGTGCAGCCAGGCGCGCCAGTTCAGTTCGAACATGTCGCTAGGCGGAACTGCCCGCGCGATAGCCGACCCCGCGAACGGTCATCACGATGCGCGGGTTGTCGGGGTCTTCCTCGACCTTCGCGCGGAGGCGCTGAACGTGCACGTTCACCAGACGAGTGTCTGCCTTGTAGTGGTAGCCCCAGACCTGCTCGAGCAGCATCTCGCGCGTGAAGACCTGCTGCGGCTTGAGTGCGAGTGCGAGCAGCAACTCGAACTCGAGCGGGGTCAGATTGATCTTCGTCTCCCCGCGCTTGACCTCGTGCCCTGCAACGTCGAGCGTTAGGTCGCCCACGGTGAGCGTGCCTGTCGTGGTCTCCGACACCGGGCGCAGCCGAGTTCGGATGCGCGCCACCAGTTCCTTCGGGTTGAACGGCTTCACGACGTAGTCGTCCGCGCCGCTCTCGAGCCCCTTGACCACGTCGGTGGTGTCGCTTTTCGCGGTCAACATGATGATCGGGACACCCGACTCCTCGCGGATGCGCGCACACACGTCGATGCCGCTCAGGCCGGGCAGCATGAGGTCGAGTAGCACCAGATCCGGATTGGAGCGGTGGAAGGCGTCGACGGCTGTCGCGCCGTCTTCGCAGAAGGAGGGATCGAATCCCTCGGTACGCAGCACGATCCCGATCATCTCCGCCAGCGCGGTGTCATCGTCGACAACAAGAATTCGAGCGTTCACGGGCCCTCGCAACTTCGTTCGTTCCCGCACCGTTCACCTGTGCGGAAGCTTTCGCATAAGAGTAGTCGAGTGTGAAAGCATGAACGCGTGACCGACCCGTCCCCGTGGCATCCACCCGTTGATTCCCCGCGGCCCGAAAGCTCCGCCGAGGCGCCTTTCGCGCCGCCGACTGGGGCTCCACTCCCGCCGCCGACGACTTCGGGAGGCTGGACTCCGCCGCCGAAGCCCGGGCTCATCCCCCTGCGGCCGCTGACCCTCGGCACCCTGCTCGGCGCGTCGTTTCAGGTCTTGCGGCGCAACCCGCGCCCGATGTTCGGCTTCGCCCTTCTGGTTACGGGTGGGGTGTTCTTCCTCGTGCTTATCCTCGTCGGAGTCATCACGTTTTTCGCGTTCTCTCGGGTCGCTAGCGCTACTGGCGATGACGCTGCGACCGTGTCGGCCGGGGCGGCTGCGCTCGTATTGCTGTCGGGGCTGGTGGGTGTCGTGCTGTCCCTCGTGGCATCCGCGGTGCTTCAGGGCGTCGTCTCGCTCGAGGTCGCCCGCGGCACCCTCGGCGAAAAGCTGAGGCTCGGCGGCCTGTGGCGGGCGGCGCGCGGGCGCATTGGCGCACTCGTCGGCTGGACACTCCTGATTGCCGCAGTGGTCATTGTCGCCATCATCGTGTTCGTGGTGGTCATCGCGCTCATCATCGCCGCTGGCGGGGTGGTGGGCGCCATCATCGGCGTACTTCTGGGCATCGGTGCCACGCTCGGGGCGATCGTGCTCGGGTTCTGGCTGGGAACCCGACTGTCTCTGGTGCCGAGCGCGCTGATGATCGAACGGCTGCCACTGCGCGCTGCGATCGGCAGGTCGTGGAGCCTGACCACGGGGTTCTTCTGGAAGACGCTTGGAATCCAGCTACTCGTGACTGTGATCATCAACTTCGTCACGAGCATTGTCTCTACTCCGCTTCAGCTCGTGGTCACCTATGGAAGCCTGCTCATCAACCCGAACAGTACCGACGACGCCGCAGTCATTACCGTGATCGTCGCCTACATTCTTGCGGTGGTGCTCAGTGTGATCTTTGGCGCGATCGGCTCGGTCATGATCTCGGCCACCGCCGCGCTCATCTACATCGACCTGCGGATGCGCAAAGAGGGTCTCGACCTCGAACTCCAACACTTCGTGGAGGCTCGGCAGGCTGGCGATCAGACGGTGGCAGATCCCTACCTCGCGCGGTCCGGGGCCGCGGCATCCCCGGCGGCCTGATGCGGCCGCGAGACGTTCCGGTCGACCCGGCCCCGCCCGAAGCGCGCGACTGGCTCATCGACGAACTCTCGGGCGCGCAGTATCAGGCCGCGAAGCCGACCCTGTTCGATCAGATCGCCAAGGCTGTCGCCGACTGGTTTGACTCGCTGCAGTTCGGTGACGTCGAAGGCCCGCCGGTGTTCGGCTACGGGGTTCTGCTCGCGCTCGTCGTCGCGGGGCTGATTGTCGCGTTTCTCGTGTACGGCGTGCCGCGGCTCAATCGCCGGAGTTCCGTCACCGGCGAGCTCTTCGGCGACGACGACGCGCGCACCGCTGCCGACATGCGACGGGATGCCCAGGCTGCGGCATCCCGCGGCGACTTCACCACCGCGATCGCCGAGCTGTTCAGGGCCATCGCCCGCGATCTCGCCGAGCGCACCTTGGTCACGGTGACGCCGGGCACGACCGCGCGCGGATTCGCAACACGTGCGGCCGTCTTGTTCCCCGAGTTCGAGGCGAAACTGGTCACTGCCGCTGCGGCGTTCGACGAGGTGCGCTATCTCGGGCGGGCGGGGTCGGCGGAGTCGTACCGGGACGTGGCCGAACTCGATGAGCAGTTGCGCGCGGCCCGCCCGCGTGTAGCAATGGCCGGCGCGGACCTGATGGCACCATCGTGACGGCGCAGTCATGACGGCCTCAACCATGACGTCAACCGCCCCCGAGGTCATCACGCCGCGCCCGCGCACAGTGGCCCGCCGCCTCGCCTTCTGGTTCGGTGCCGGTGCACTCGCGGTGGTGATCGGCATCATCTCGTTCGCGACCGCCGGCAATTCGGTCGGCGGCACCTACCTCGACCCGACCAACGCGGCCCCGCCCGGAACCCTGGCCCTCGCCGAGGTACTGCGCCAGCAGGGCGTCACGGTCGACATCACGTCGAGCCTTGACGAAACCCGCGACGCTATCAGCTCGCCCGGCTCGACAACGCTGCTCATCCACGATCTCGACAAGCTGCTCGACGATGAGCAGCTTCGCGAGGCCGTCACCTTGGCCGACACCGTCATCGTCGTGGATGCCTCGTTCGGCGAGCTGCGCGCAATCGCCCCCGAACTGGCGCAAGCCGGCTCTGTCACCGAGCCGCGCACGGCCGACTGCGACCTCCCTCTCGTTCAACGAGCCGGAACGGTCTCCGGCTCAGGCAACGGCTACCGAGTGATCGACGAATCGGCCGAGGTCACCGCCTGCTTGGGTAGTGGTGACGGCGTTTACTCGCTGATCGAACTGCCGGCCGGTGGCGGCACCGGCGCTGGCACTGGCACCGGCACCCTCACGATCCTCGGCGCGACCGATGCACTCACCAACCAGTTCATCATCGATGACGGCAATGCCGCGTTCGCGCTGGGGCTGCTTGGGGCAACCGAGTCGCTGGTCTGGTACGAGCCGAGCTTCGCCGATCTCGCCAGTGATGGTCCGGTGACGATCGGCGACCTCACCCCGCTGTGGG
>JANOED010000253.1:0-2060 GCA_031413035.1 Leifsonia sp.
GGGGCGATGAACGCAGTCATGACTCAATGATGCCTGCCACACTGGACTGCATGTCCCGTCGCACGATGCTCATCCTGGTCGTGGTTCTGATGATCGTTGGGGTGGGCCTGTGGCTGTTTGCGCGCGGGCTTCCCGGGCTGCCGGCCAGCGATACTGGCGAAACTGGCGGCTCCAGCGAATCTGGTGACCTCGATACGTCGACGGGCTTACTCCCGGTCGAAACGTCGCCCGCAGTCGTCGAGTATGTGCACGACGGCGACACCCTGTTCCTTGACGACGGGCGCAAGGTTCGACTGCTCGGCATCGACACCCCGGAGATCGGTGAGAACGCCGAGTGCTGGGGCGAGGAATCCACGATGCTTCTGCGCAGCCTCCTGCCCGAGGGCACAGTCGTGCAGGTACTCGCAGACGAGGAGCCGCTCGACCAGTACGGTCGATCACTCCTGTTCGTGTTCACGGATGACGCGACCAACGTCAACCTTGAGCTCGTCAAGCGCGGGGCGGCCGAGGTTGTCTACTTTGCGCCGAACGGCCTGTTCCAGTCTGAGTTGCGTGACGCCGAGACCCAGGCACGGGATGCCGGGCGGGGTCTGTGGGGAGCCTGCGGTTAGGTTGCTTCCGTGGCATCCGCCACCGGAGCAGCGGTGAGCGTAACGACGCGACCACCGGGCATTGCGAGCGTCGCTGCAAAGGTCAGAACGGCGGCGATCGCCAACGCGATGAAGACGCTCGACGCGGCGGCTTCGATTGCCGCCGGGTCATCGGCGTCGCCTCCCGCGGCAAAGAACACCGCGTTGGCGACGGCCCCGAAGATGGCGATACCGATCGCACTGCCGACCGATCGGGAGAACAAGTTGAGACCGGTGACCACACCACGCTCGTTCCACTCGACGCTCGATTGAGCGAAGATCAGGCTGGGGGTCGCGACTAGGCCCAGGCCTAGGCCGATGATGAACGACGCCACCGCAACAATCGCAACCGACGGGGTGAAGGCGAACGCGGCAAGCATGCTGGTGCCCGCGAGCGTGAGCACCATTCCGATGATCATGGTCGAACGAAAACCGATCTGCAGGTAGATGCGCCCGGCGAGCGCTGCAGCGATCGGCCACCCTATAGTGAGCGTCGCGAGCGCGAAGCCCGCGACAAGCGGGGAGACCCCCAGGGCGCCCTGGAGGTAAATCGGCACGTACGACGTCAGTCCGGTAAGGACAGCCCCGAGACCCAGTCCGACGAGGGTTGCCGCGACGAGGAGCCGTCGAGAGAAGACCCAGAGGGGAATGATCGGCTCGGCGGCCCGCCGCTCAACGAGCACGAATGCAACCAGAAGAAGCGCGCCCATTCCGAAGAGCGCGAAGCTCGTTGGCGAGTTCCACTCCCAGCTTCGTCCGCCTTCGAGAACGGCCAACAGTAGGAGCGAGAACCCGGTTGCGATGAGGACGGCACCCGCGTAGTCGACCTTGTGAGGCCGTCGAACGACCGTTTCGTGGTAGTTGCGTACGAGCATCCACGCGGCAAAAAGACCGAGCGGGATATTGACGAAAAAGATTCCCCGCCACGCGTCGAACTGTGCGAAGAGTCCACCGACCGTGGGCCCGACCACAGCGGCCACGGCCCACACGCTCGCGAGGTAGCCCTGAACCTTCGCGCGCTCCTGCACCGTGTAGATGTCACCGGTGATCGTGATGGCGATCGGAAGCACGGCTCCGGCACCGATGCCCTGCACCGCCCTGAAGATGATCAGCGCCAGCATGGTGTCGGCAAACCCGCAGAGTATTGAGCCCACAAGGAAGAGACCAATGCCGATGAGAATGATCGGCTTGCGCCCGACCATGTCGGCGAGCTTCGAATAGATCGGTACCGTCACGGCTTGGGCGAGAAGGTACACGGAGAACAGCCACGGGAATTGTTCGAAGCCCCCGAGGTCGGCGACGATCGAGGGGACCGCAGTCGAGAGCACCGTCGCCTCGATGGCAACGAGGAACGACGTCAGCATGAGGGCGATCAGTACCGGGCCTCGTGCTGAGCGGAAGCCGACGTCGATGGTCACGTTCGATCCAACC
>JANOED010000254.1:0-10414 GCA_031413035.1 Leifsonia sp.
TGGTACCCCGCCTCGATGAGAGTCTCGAAGCCGTACATGACGAGCTGAGAGGTGCCACCACAGAGCACGGACTGCTCACCGAACAGATCAGTCTCGGTCTCTTCGGTGAAGGTGGTCTTGATGCCGCCGGCGCGCAGGCCGCCGAGGCCCTTGGCATAGCTCCACGCAAGCTGCCACGCGCCACCGGTGGCGTCCTGCTCGACGGCGACGATCACGGGAACACCGCGGCCCGCCTCGTACTCGCGGCGCACGGTGTGACCCGGTCCCTTGGGGGCGACCATGATGACGTCGACACCCTCGGGCGCGGTGATGTACCCGAAACGGATATTGAAGCCGTGGCCGAACAGGATCGCGTTGTCGGGCTCAAGGTTGTCTTTGATGTCGGCGGCGTACAGGCCACGCTGGTGCTGGTCGGGCGCGAGGATCACGATGACGTCTGCCCACTTGGCCGCGGCGGCCGACGGAAGAACTTCGAAGCCGGCTTCAAGTGCTTTCTGCACGCTCTTGGAATCGGGCTTGAGGCCGATCTTGACCTCGACGCCCGAGTCGCGCAGGTTGAGTGCATGGGCGTGGCCCTGCGAACCGTAGCCGATAACGGCTACCTTCTTGCCCTGAATGATGGCCAGATCAGCGTCAGCGTCGCGGAAGACATCGGTCATTTCGTCGTTCTCCTTGGTTGTGTTTAACGGCTAGTTCTTGAAAACGCGCTCGGTGATGGACTTCGATCCGCGCCCGATCGCGAGCAAACCCGACTGAGCGATCTCCTTGATTCCGTAGGGTTCGAGCACCCGGAGGAATGCCTGGATCTTCGCGGGGTCGCCGGTGGTCTCGATGACGAGGGCGTCGGTCGCGACATCCACGACCTTGGCCCTGAACAGGTTGACCGCCTCGAGAATCTGCGAGCGAGTCATGTTGTCAACTCGAACCTTGATCAGCAGATGCTCGCGCGTGACCGACTGGGTCGGGTCGAGCTCGACGATCTTGATCACGTTGATGAGTTTGTTCAGTTGTTTCGTGACTTGCTCGAGCGGCAACTCCTCGACATCGACAACGACGGTGATGCGCGAGAGGCCTTCGATTTCGCTCTTGCCGACAGCAAGGGACTCGATGTTGAACCCGCGGCGGGCGAAAAGTCCGGCGACCCGGGTCAGCAGACCTGGCTTGTCCTCAACGAGGAGCGACAGTACGTGGCTCATGACTACTCCTCCTCCCACTCGGGCGCGTGATCTCGGGCGTACTGCACGCTGGAGTTTCCGACGCCCTGCGGCACCATCGGCCACACCATCGCGTCACGGCTGACGATGAAGTCGATCACCACGGGGCGGTCGTTGGTTTCGAGGGCGAGCTTGATGGCGGCATCCACCTCGTCTTCGGTGCGCACTCGGATCGCGAGGCAACCGTATGCCTCGGCGAGCTTGACGAAGTCGGGGATCATCACGGTGTCGTGTCCGGTGTTGAGATCGGTGAACGAGTGACGACCGTCGTAGAACAGCGTCTGCCACTGGCGCACCATGCCGAGCGAGGAGTTGTTGATGATCGCGACCTTGATCGGGATGTCGTTGATTGTGCAGGTCGCGAGCTCCTGATTGGTCATCTGGAAGCAACCGTCACCGTCGATCGCCCACACCACCCGGTCGGGATTGGCGACCTTCGCGCCCATTGCTGCGGGAACGCCGTAGCCCATGGTTCCGGCACCGCCGGAGTTGAGCCACGCGTTCGGCCGCTCGTACTTGATGAACTGCGCCGCCCACATCTGGTGCTGGCCGACGCCCGCAGCGTAGATCGCCTCGGGGCCGGAGAGCTCACCGATGCGCTCGATGATCTTCTGCGGCGAAAGCAGTCCGTCGTCGGGCATGGTGTAGCCGAGCGGGTACAGCTTCTTCAACTCGTCGAGTCGGGTCCACCACGCGGTGTAACTCGGCGTGGTCGCCTTCACCGTGTCGGTCCAGGCCGCCAAGAGATCGATGAGCACGTCTTTCGCGTCGCCCACGATCGGCACGTCGGCCGCCCGGATCTTGCCGATCTCGGCAGGGTCGATATCGACGTGCACGATCTTCGCGTCGGGGGCGAACTCGCTCGCCTTGCCGGTCACGCGGTCGTCGAAGCGAGCACCGAGAGAGATAAGAAGGTCGGATTCTTGCAGGGCCAGCACTGCAGGAACGGTGCCGTGCATTCCGGGCATCCCGAGATTGAGCGGGTTGGAGTCGGGAAACGCCCCACGCGCCATGAGCGTTGTGACGATCGGGGCGCCGACCGCCGTGGCGAAGTCAAACAGCTCCTTCGCTGCACCGGCACGGATGACCCCACCTCCGACATAGAGCACAGGCCGCTCGGCCTCGGCAAGCAACTGAGCCGCCGCCTGGACCTGCTTGCCGTGGGCCTTCAGCACGGGACGGTAGCCGGGAAGATCAACTTTCGGGGGCCAGATGAAGGGCGCGCTTTTCTGCTGCGCATCCTTCGTCACGTCGACGAGCACGGGGCCAGGGCGACCGGTTGTGGCGATGAGGTAGGCCGCGGCGAGCGTCGCAGGAACGTCCTCGGGCCGGGTTACGAGAAACGAGTGTTTGGTCACCGGCATCGTGATTCCCACAATGTCGACCTCCTGAAACGCGTCGGTTCCCATCGAGGTCGAGAAGACTTGACCGGTGATCGCGAGCAGCGGAACCGAGTCCATGTGGGCATCCGCAATCGCGGTGACGAGGTTGGTGGCGCCGGGGCCCGATGTCGCGATCGCAACGCCGACCTTGCCGGTGGATGACGCATACCCCTCGGCCGCGTGGCCCGCGCCCTGCTCGTGGCGAACCAGAATGTGGCGAATCGACGTCGAGGCCATGAGCTCGTCATAGAAGGGCATGATTGCCCCACCCGGGAGGCCGAAAACGTCGGTAATGCCGAGGTTCTCAAGCGAGCGCAGAATTGCGCCAGACCCGGTCAGTATTTCCGGTGCCGTCGACTTGGGTCGAGGGCTGGTGTCCGTAGACATGAGGGGTTCCTTAGTGCGTTGGTGAAATCAAAAGGTGGCACGAGTTAACCGGTGACCGCGCCCTCCGCAGCGGAGTGCACGAGCTTGGAGTATTTCGCGAGGACGCCACGGGTATAGCGCGGTGGAAGGGGAGCCCAGCCAGTGCGGCGAGCTTCCAGCTCTGCCGGGTCGACCAGTAGGTCGAGCGAGCGAGCTGCGATATCGACCCGTATGAGATCACCATCGCGCACGAATGCGATGGGACCTGCATCCACCGCTTCGGGAGCTATGTGGCCGATACACAGTCCGGTTGTGCCGCCTGAGAACCTGCCGTCGGTTAAGAGTAATACATCTTTACCAAGCCCGGCTCCCTTGATGGCGGCCGTGATGGCGAGCATCTCACGCATGCCCGGGCCGCCCTTGGGGCCTTCGTACCGGATGACGACGACCGTTCCCGCCTCGATCGAGCCCTCGGTGAGCGCATCGAGCGCGCCGCGCTCACGCTCGAATACCCTCGCGGGGCCCTCAAACACGGCGGCGTCGAAGCCGGCGGTCTTGACGACGGCACCCTCCGGCGCCATGGAGCCGCGCAGGATGGTGAGTCCGCCGGTGGCGTGGATCGGGTTGTCCAGTGTTCGCAGAACTTCGCCGTCCAGGGGTTCGGGGTTCAACTCGGCGAGGTTCTCGGCCATCGTCTTGCCGGTGACCGTGAGGGCGTCGCCGTGCATAAGTCCGGCATCCAACAAAGCCTTCATCAGAACCGGCACGCCGCCGTGACGGTCGACATCGTTCATGACGTACTTGCCGAAGGGCTTCAGGTCGCCAACGTGCGGAATCTTTTCGCCGATGCGGTTGAAGTCGTCGAGTGTGAGCGGCACCTCGGCCTCGTGGGCGATCGCGAGCAGGTGCAGCACGACGTTGGTCGAACCTCCCAGCGCCATGGCGACCGCGATCGCGTTCTCGAAAGCCTTGATGGTCAGGATGTCCCTTGCCGTCAGCCCCTTCTCGAGCATGCCGACAACGGCCTCCCCCGACCGGTGTGCGTAGTAATCGCGTCTCCGGTCGGCGGCGGCGGGACTCGCGGAGCCCGGCAGGCTCATGCCGAGCGCCTCGGCGACACTGGCCATCGTGTTGGCGGTGTACATGCCGCCGCACGCGCCCTCGCCTGGCGCGAACGCGCACTCGATGCGCGTGGCGTCTTCGAGGCTCATCTTTCCCGCCTTGACGGCGCCGACCGCCTCGAACGAGTCGATGATCGTGATGTCTTTCTCGGTGCCGTCGCTGAGCTTGACCCAGCCGGGCGCGATCGATCCCGCGTACAGAAAGACGCTTGCCAGATCGAGGCGGGCCGCCGCCATGAGCATCCCGGGGATCGACTTGTCGCAGCCGGCGAGCAGTACTGAGCCGTCGAGGCGCTCGGCCTGCATGACCACCTCGACAGAGTCGGCGATGACCTCGCGCGACACGAGCGAGAAATGCATTCCCTCGTGGCCCATGCTGATGCCGTCGGAGACGGAGACGGTTCCGAACTGCAGCGGGTAGCCGCCGCCAGAGTGCACGCCCTCCTTTGCCGCCTGCGCGAGACGGTCGAGCGAGAGGTTGCAGGGAGTGATCTCGTTCCACGAGCTCGCGATGCCGATCTGCGGCTTGTCCCAGTCGGCGTCACCCATGCCTACGGCGCGGAGCATTCCGCGGGAAGTGGTGGCTTCGATTCCGTCGGTGACCGTGCGTGAGCGCGGTTTCAGATCGGGCGCCTGTGCTGGATCGGACTGCTGGGGCATATAACGAGGGTAATGCGCTGAAGCTACTGTTCGTGCACGTCGCCCTCGCGGAAGTCGGCAAGCAGCGCGAGGGCGCGAGCGACATCCACTGGACCGTGAACTCTAAAGTTCGCGAGCGTTGGACCGCTGCCGCTCTTGAGACCGACGTCGTCAGCGCTGAGGGCTGCGAAGGCGTCCTCATCGGTGACATCGTCGCCCGCGAAGAAGACTGCATCAGCGTGCGTGTAGCGGCGAAGGTGCTCGATCGCATCACCCTTGGTGGTCGAGCGCACCGAGAACTCGAGAACGTTCTTGCCCTCGCGAATGTGCACACCGCTGACCTCTGCGTTCACCTCGTTGCGGGCGACGAGGTGTGCAATTCGGCTGTTGAGCTCGGTCGCCAACCGGGTGTGGACTGCGAAACCGGCGGGCTTTGCCTCTATCCACACCTCATCGAGCGAGTCGACCACGTCGCCCAGAACCGTGTTGATCCGCTCGACTTTTTCCAGTTCATCTGCATCGAGCGGCAGCTGGTCGTCCGGCGAGTCGAGACGTAGTTCGATGCCGTGCGAGCCGACCAGAAGGGCGGAGTCCGGGAGCTGGGCCACCGCTTCGAGGCTAGCCATGGCGCGACCCGACACGAGTGCTAGCCGAGTATTGGGCATCGCCAACAGCCGCAGCACGGCGGCACGTGCATCTGGCAGCGCCCGCGCCTGCTCCGGATCATCGACCTCGGGCGCCAGCGTGCCGTCGAAATCGAGCGCAACCAAGAGCCGTTTGGTGCGCGCGAGTTCCCGAAGCGCACCTACCAGGGGTTCCGGTAGCCGTGAGAACCGGGGCGGCGTGTCTACATCGACCATGAGGTCAGGGTGCCTTCCCACTGTCGTTGGTCCATTCGAGTTCGTCGTCTAACTCGATCGCCGGAAGGCGGGCGAAACGACCGGCGCTCGCCCGATCGAGCGCGGCAAGGAATTCTGATGACCATCGGGCTACGTCGTAGTCGTTCACGCGTTTGCGGAGCACCCGCATGCGAGCCGCCCGATCGCGGCGAGGCATCGCGATTGCGGTGGCAATCGCATCCTTGAGGCCGTCGATATCGTGCGGGTTGACCAGAATCGCACGCTTGAGTTCGTCTGAGGCGCCGGTGAACTCGCTCAGTATCAGCACGCCGTCGTCGTCGAAACGACTGGCCACATACTCCTTGGCCACCAGGTTCATCCCGTCACGAAGGGCCGTCACGAGCATGACGTCGGCGGCGAGGTAAAGCGCGACCATCTCCTCGCGCGGGTACCCGTGGTGGTGATAACTGATCGCCTGGTGGCTAATGGTCGCGAAGTCGCCGTTGATTCGACCGACCGTGAGTTCGATCTCGTCACGAAGGTTCATGTACGCCGCAACGCGCTCCCGGCTGGGGCTCGCGACCTGCACGAGGGTGACATCCTCGACTTTCAGCCGCCCCTCCGCGAGCAGTTCACCGAACGCCTTGAGCCGGTGCGCAATGCCCTTGGTGTAGTCGAGACGATCGACGCCGAGCATGACGGTTTTCGGATTGCCCAGACCCTCACGGATCTCTTTGGCACGAGCCTGAACTCGTGGCTGTCGGGCCAGCGCCTCGAACGCCGCCGCATCGATCGAGATCGGAAACGCCTTGGCGATCACCCGGCGGGTCGGCTCGCTGGCGTGGCGCACATCGATCGCGGGGCCCTTGGTCGGGTTACTGGTGAGACGGCGCACCGCGCGGGAGAAGTTCGCTGCATCGGCGACCCGCTGGAAGCCGATGACGTCTGCGCCAAGGAGACCCTCAACGACCTGAGTGCGCCACGGCAGCTGGGAGAAGATGCCATACGGCGGAAACGGGATGTGGTTGAAGAAACCGACAGTGAGGTCTGGCCGCGCGATCCGCAGCATGCGAGGTACCAGCTGCAACTGGTAGTCGTGCACCCAGACCGTTGCGCCCTCGGCGCTGGCCCCAGCCGCGGCATCCGCAAACCGCTGATTGACCTCGAGATAGCTGTCCCACCAGATCCGGTGGTAGCTGGGCGGCGCTATCACGTCGTGATACAGCGGCCAGAGGGTGTCATTGCTGAACCCCTCGTAGTATCGCTCGATCTCTTCGGCAGATAGCTGAACGGGAACGATGTGGATGCCGCCGCTCTCGAACGGCTCGAACTCGAGATCGGGCTGACCGCCCCACCCCACCCAGACGCCGTCCGCCTCGCGCATGACCGGCTCGAGGGCGGTGACTAGCCCGCCGGGGGAATGAGCCCACGAACCCGAGCCGTCTGCCTCGGTCACTCGATCAACGGGAAGGCGATTAGAGACCACGACGAAGTCGTACTGCCGTCGCTCGGTGCTCCTTGCTGTGGGCATGGTAGTTCCACGGTACCCCAGCGCTGACCGCGGCTTAGCCCGCCCTTCACCGAACGTTCACCCGCGCGACGGCAGCGCCGACCGAAATACATGGATGGCATTCGTATCGTTGGCAACGATGATTAAAGTCGGCATGAGCACCTCGTGTGTCTTCCCGCTGCCTACCGAGGCAGCCTTCCGCCTTGCCCGCGCGGCGGGGTTCGATGGCATGGAAATCATGGTCACCGCCGACCCAACAACTCGGGATGCTGCCGCCCTTCTGACCCTCTCAGAACGGTACGAGCTGCCGATCCTTTCAGTGCACGCGCCGGTGCTGCTCTTCACGCAGCTGGTCTGGGGATCCGACCCCGCGCGCAAGCTCGTGCGATCGGCCGAACTTGCCGCGAACGTCGGAGCGAGCACGGTGGTCGTGCATCCGCCGTACCGCTGGCAGCCGCGCTACGCGCGCTCCTTCGAAACCTCGATCCGGGAGGTCTCCCGCCAGTTCGGGGTCGAAATCGCGGTCGAGAATATGTTCCCGCTGCACGTCGGCGGATCAGTGGTTCGCGCCTTCGCCCCAAGCTCAGACCCGGTGCTCATCGACTGTGACGCGATCACTCTCGACTTCTCGCACGCCGCGTTGGGCGGGCGGGACAGCCTTGAGTATGCCTTGGCGATGGGCGACCGGTTGCGGCACATTCACCTCACCGACGGGACGGTCTCGATGTCGGAGGGGCAACTCCACGACGAGCACCTGGTGCCCGGGCAGGGCACCCAGCCAGTGGCGGAGGTGCTGCACTACCTCGCCGCTCGGGACTGGAACGGCTCCATGATCGCCGAGGTGCACACCGGAACGGTCGTTTCGGAGTCTGCCCGACTCGCACAGCTGCGCGAGACTCGGGAGTTCGCGGCAGCCCATCTCGCGGCAGGACGCGCCGCGCGCAAGGCAAACCGCAACCGGATCAGCTGAGCTGGGCCGCCCCGAACGAGACACCGAACTGCACGCACCACAGTGACACGCTTCGGTACAGACTGAGGTCGGCATCCGCGGGGATCTCGTAGAGTTGGTTTCCGAGGTTGCCCTTGATCGGACCGAGTTCGAGGAACGGCGCACCGCCGGCGACAAACCAGCCGTCGATGCCCTCGACGACATCGGATTCACTCAGCCAGACGCGCACGTCAGGACCGTTGGTGGTCGACAGATTCTCGATCGCGAGCACTCGCGTGCCGTCTGGATTCTCGATGATTCGCACGGTACCGGTGGTCTCGTGCTCGTGGCTGATGAACGTACCCTGAGAGAGTTGCACCGGTTCGGCGGGAGCGGGAGGTTCAGTGGATCCGGGCTCCGCGGGCTCAGCGGTTGCGGCCGACGTCGGAAGGGTCTCGTCGACCCGAACGTCGATGAGTGCGAGCCACGGTCGAGTTATTAGGAGTACAGCCACTAGAGCCGCAACTGCCACAATCCCACCGGTAATCAACCAACTGCGCTTCGACACTGCAGACCTCCACTCGACTGAAGGCATATCCTAGGCACGGATGCCGGGAAATCACCGAGAGGCGAAATCATTCCAATTGTCGACAACGCGATCTATCGCGACGGTGTGCGTCAGACGCAATCCGTGACCCTCGACCAAACCTTCGAGACCCTCCGCGACCAGGGCGGCTTCGCATGGATCAGCATGTACCGGCCGTCGCAGGAAGAACTGAGCGCCGTCGCTACCGAGTTCACCCTGCATCATCTCGCGCTAGAGGACGCGCAGAAAGGCCATCAGCGTCCGAAGCTTGAGCGATTCGGTGACACCCTGTTTCTGGTGCTCCTACCCGCCCGTTACCTCGATGCACCGGAGGAGGTCGAGTTCGGCGAGGTGCACATGTTTATCGGTCGCAACTTTGCCATCACTGTTCGCCACGCCGAATCACCCGACCTCGGCCGAGTGCGCAAGAGGCTCGAGAGCGAACCGGAGTTGCTCGCTCTGGGACCGCACGCGGTGCTCTACGCAGTCTTCGACCAAGTAGTCGACGAGTACCAACCCGTCATCGCAGGCCTTGAGAACGACATCGACGAGATTGAAGACGAGCTGTTCAGCGGAGGCGCCACCGCTTCGCGGCGGATTTACGCGCTCGCCACCGAGGCGATGGAGTTCCAACGCGCGACACATCCGCTCATCGAGATGCTTGGCCAGTTGGAGGGCGGGTACGAAAAGTATCAGGTCGACATAGAACTGCAGCAACACCTGCGCGATGTGCTTGACCACACTTTGCGAACGGTCGCCAAGTCAGAGTCATTTAGGGCGATCCTGCAGAACGCGCTGACCGTGCAGTCCACTCTGATTTCTCAGGCGCAGAATGAGGAGGTGCGCAACCTCACAAAGGCGAGCATCGAGCAGGGCGATCAGGTGAAGAAGATCTCGAGTTGGGCGGCGATCCTGTTCGCGCCCGCCCTTGTGGGAACGATCTACGGCATGAACTTCCGTTTCATGCCTGAACTCGACTGGCCGCTCGGCTATCCGTTCGCTCTGTCGCTCATGCTTCTTTCCGGTGCGGTGCTGTATTTCGTATTCAAGCGTCGGGGCTGGATCTAGCTGCGGCGTGTCGGGTGCTGCGGCATCCGATGGTCCTCCACAATGAGGACGTGGAGCGCTTCACCGACGATGAGAAGCAAGCGGTGTTCGAGCTTGTGAGCGAGCGCCTCTTCGATCTGTTCGGTCCGGGCGGCAGCTTCCGCATCACGCTAGGCCGCGCTACTGCGGATGACGCGACCTTCGTCTCCACTGTTGCCGACACGGTCGCGTGGCAGGTTGCATCCTCTCTCGTGATCGAGCCTGCAGTGGTCGGACTTCATGCCGCTGACGAGGCCGGGGCGACCGAGCATGACCACCTCTGGCGCCACATTGAAGCTGAACTGCTTGAACAGCGCCAGGCGGCCGAATCGATGCCAACGAGTCACAGTCACGCGGCCTGAGCCGTGAGCTAGGCGTTCTGCGCAGCGGGTTCCTTCTCCGTCGATTCCCCCTCGAGGTCATCCTGCTCTAGGTACTGCGCCGAGATTAGGCGGTATGAGCGGGTGAAGAACGCAGCGACAGCGGCGACCACCATCACGAGCCCGGCAACGAGGAAGACGAGCGCGATTCCCCGGGCAACGCCGTCGCCGAGGAGCCAGCCGAACGTGTCCTGCCCGGCGGGAGCTTCCATGAACGGGATGATGATGAACTCAGCGATCGGCGCGATGAGGAAGGCGGTGATCGGCGCGGCCGCCGACTCAAACGCTGCCGCAAAGCCGAACACCCGACCCTGAGTTCGGAACGGCACAACCTTTTGGATGACGGTCTGCTCAGCAGCCTCG
>JANOED010000255.1:0-5958 GCA_031413035.1 Leifsonia sp.
GGATAATGGTCTCGAAGTTCACACCCTCGCCGGCCACAAGTCGGCCGTGACCGCGCTCAGTTGGCGCGGCGATTCCAAAGTGCTCGCGTCCGTGAGTGAAGACGGCGCGGCGAAAGTCTGGGCCGAAGCGTTCGAGTCTCATGCGGGACTCGGCGTCCAGGCCGTGGCCGAAGGCCGTCTAGTCGTCGCGGGCAAGCACCAGTGGATCGCTAGCCACTGGTCGATCGACATTCCCTCAGAGCTGGTGGATGCCGCTGAGCTCGCCGAGAGCCGCGGTGAAACCGTGATCGTGGTCGCCGCCGACGGCGCAGCCTTGGGCCTGATCAGCGTGGCGGACACCCTGAAGCCCACCAGTCGCGAAGCTGTGGACCGACTGCGCACGCTCGGTCTGACGCCCGTGCTCCTCACCGGCGACAACGCGGGCGCAGCGCAAGCCGCGGCCGACGCAACGGGAATCACAGATGTTCGTTCGGGAGTTTCTCCGGCGCAGAAGCTCGCCGTGATTCACGAGTTACAAACCGCCGGTCACGTTGTCGCCATGGTGGGCGACGGCGTGAATGACGCGGCCGCGCTCGCTGCAGCCGACCTCGGCATCGCGATGGGTGGCGGAACGGATGCCGCGATCGCGGCCAGCGACCTCACGATCGTCAGCGGAGACTTACTGCGGGTCGCCGACTCGATCCTGCTCGCCCGTAGAACCCTCGGCACAATCAAGGGCAACCTGTTCTGGGCATTCGCCTACAACGTTGCCGCGATTCCGATCGCGATGCTCGGACTACTGAACCCGCTCGTCGCTGGTGCGGCGATGGCCCTGTCATCGGTCTTCGTAGTGACGAACAGCCTGCGGCTCAGAGGGTTTACGCCACTGCGACGTGAACTGACACAGGTGAAGTAGCGCGTGCCGCGCCCGATCATTCCCGTGTAATGACGAAATCAAGACTCAGTGACGACGATTGCCCGGTGCCCCGCCGTCAATTCTTTCGTCTGTGAGCCGTTGCCTCAGCACCTCGAGCAATTGACGGACCTCGTCGGGATCCATTTGATGTTCGTTCGAAGCCATCAGGCGCGCGACAGGCTTCGCTCATCGATGAAGATGTTGAGCCGCCGAAGGTAGTCCGGAGTGGTCTTCGTAGCGCGCTCGCGAAGAGCTGGGAACTCGGAAATGAACCACGGCTCGGCGAGCTTGGTCGTCTTTGTCCACGCAGGACGCTTCGACCTCGGTAGCGCGTTCGCAAACGACGCACGCATCAGCGTGTCCCATCGCTTGTCCGGCAGCGCCGTGGGAGCGAGGTCGATCTCTGAAGGATCAATGAGGTCGGCGTTGTCGCTCAGTTCCTTTGCCGCGTGCGTGATTAGCCGCAGCGGATACGTCGAATCCCGACTCGAAATGAGCGACTCGGCGAGAGACTCAGCAACACGGTATGGGGCGTATCGCGACATCCGATTCTCTGCACCAGCGGTGAGTCGAAGGTTCGCGCCCATCGCCGCAAGGGCTTCCCGGAGCGAATTGAGCTTGATCGTGCCTTCGGATTCAGAGCGCTCGAGTTGAGAAATGGCGCTAGGAGTGACTCCCAGCCGCTTCGCCAATTGGTTGACGCTGATACCTGAAGCGAGTCGAGTCGACTTGATTGTTGATGCCATCTTTCATCCCTGATTTTAGCTATAGCTACATTTCTTCCATTCAGGATAGCAAACTCTAGCCGCTTGATGTTGAGACAAATGCGATTTCCGCGGACGGAATCCCTTATCTGGTCTCACAGCGGAGGCATCATGACGAAATGACTAAGTCGCTTCGAACACGAACAAGACCCCGGACAGGGCGAGAGGTACGGGACTTCGAGTACACCCGACTTGGAGTACACCCCCCGGGACTTGAACCCGGAACCCACTGATTAAGAGTCAGTTGCTCTGCCAATTGAGCTAGAGGTGCTTGGCGACCATTCCGTGAAGGATGGGCAGACGAACAAGATTAGCATGAGGAGCACACACCTGAAGGAGCGAGATGACTGAGCGACTCGAAGCGGGCGCCGCGGCTCCCGGGTTCACCCTCAAAGATCAGAACGGGGCATCCGTCTCGCTCGCAGGCCTCGCCGGCCAGAAGGCGATTCTCTACTTCTACCCTGAGGCAATGACCCCGGGGTGCACGACGCAGGCCTGCGACTTTCGCGACAGCCTCAACTCGCTCAAGTCCGCCGGGTACACCGTTGTCGGTATCTCGCGCGATGAGCCGGAGAAGCTCGCCGAGTTCGCCAAACTCGACGGGCTGAACTTCACGCTCCTCAGTGACCCCGACCGCGCTGTGCACGAGCTCTACGGCACGTGGGGCGAGAAGAGCATGTATGGCAAGACCGTGGTGGGTGTCATCCGCTCGACCTTCGTCATCGATGAGAGCGGCACCATCACTCTGCCGCTCTATAACGTGAAGGCGACCGGCCACGTCGAAAGCCTGCGTAAGAAGCTGGGGCTTGACAGCTAGCGGCGGGCCCGCACCTATTCCGTCAGTCGCGCCGACTGGTCGCCCGGATCACGGGCGGCGTGAACAGCAACACGAGAACGGCCAGCGCTGGGATTAGCAGCGCCCAACCGACATCCGGTCGCGCGAAAAGTCCCTGGAAGCTGCCGATCGCCACGGCGATCTGCAGTACCTGCCACACAACAGTCGCACCGCGAACCCAGGCCCTGCCTCGAAGGATATTGACGACGATCACGCCCAACCAAACCGCCGCGATTGCTGTGAGTAACGTGAGAAACAGCGCGCTGGGCACCGAGGCTGGTGTGTCTACGAGCAACTCGACCACGAGGTACACCGTCGCGGCCACGAGCACTAGAAACTCAGCGAAAACGAGCACCGCAAGGGCGATGAGCAGTGGATGCCGCGGCGCACCCTGAGGCTCGGTTACCTGCGCGTTACCTGTTGTACTCACGCCGTCATCCTGTTTAAGACCATTGATTTGCATCTAACGGTGTGAGAGTCTATATGAGGTTGATTTCACGCTCCCAGTGCCGCGGGCGGGTACCCACGAGAGTTCTCACCCGAACCACAGGGTGCTGATTTTTTGTCAGCGCCTACCGCGGCTTTTTCTGCCGCGAGCACCGAAGGAGCAACACCATGGATTGGCGCGACAAGGCCGCCTGCCTCACTGCAGACCCCGAGCTTTTCTTCCCGGTCGGTAACACCGGCCCCGCCGTCGACCAGATCGACAAAGCCAAGGCCGTCTGCGGCCGTTGCTCGGTGACCGAGATGTGCCTCCAGTATGCGCTCGACACCTCGCAGGATTCCGGCGTCTGGGGCGGCCTCAGCGAAGACGAGCGTCGCGCGCTCAAGCGTCGCGCGGCCCGGGCTCGCCGCGCCTCCTAGGCCCGCTTCAGCCACGTCAGCGGCACGTCGATCGTCACTTCGGTGCCGCGATCGACGAGAGTGTGCCAGTCGATTGTTCCGCCCAATTCGCCCTGAATGAGGGTGCGCACGATCTGCGTTCCTAGGCCCGAACCGACCTTGCCTTCTGGTAGCCCTACCCCGTTGTCACGCACCTTCACGCTGAGAAGGTCGTCTGTGCGCTTAGCGACGATCTCCACTTTGCCGTCCGCGCGACCCGCGAGACCGTGCTCCACCGCGTTGGTGACGAGTTCGGTCAACGCGAGCGCGAGCGGTGTCGCGTACGCGCTCGGCAACGCACCGAAGCTCCCGGTCGAGGTGGGGTGCACTGTCGTGTTGTGGCTCGACGCCACCTCGGCGATGAGCTTCAGCACGCGGTCGAACACCACGTCGAAGTCCACGTTCTGATTGAGACCCTCGCTCAGGGTGTCGTGCACCACGGCGATCGCCGCCACGCGCCTCATGGCCTGGCCCAGGGCATCCCGGGCAACGTCGCTGTGGGTGCGGCGCGCCTGAATCCTCAAGAGGGATGCCACGGTCTGGAGGTTGTTCTTGACCCGGTGGTGAATCTCGCGGATCGTGGCATCCTTCGTCAGAAGCTCTCGCTCTTGGAGACGCACGTCGGTGACATCGCGGCAGAGCACAATGGCGCCGACTCGCTCCCCGCGATTGCGGATCGGGATAGTGCGCAGCGACACGGTTACTCCGCTCGCCTCTATGTCTGTGCGCCAGGGTGCGCGACCGGTCACGACGAGCGGCAGGGACTCGTCAACGGTCAGGCGCCCGTGCAGCAACTCGGTCGTGACCTCGGCCAGCGACTCACCTTCGAGTTCGCCGGCAAAGCCCATGCGGTTGAACGCCGAAAGCGCGTTGGGGCTGGCGAACGTGACGAGTCCATCGACATCGAGCCGAATCAGACCATCGGATGCCCGTGGTGCGCCCCGGCGCGGACCACTCGGCGCACCCAGGTCGGGAAAGTCGCCCGACGCGATCATCGCAAACAGGTCGTTTGCGCACTCGTTGAAGGTCAGTTCTTGACGACCGGGGGTGCGCGCCTCGCTGAGGTTGGTGTGCCGGGTGATGACGGCGATCGGGGTGGGTGTGGTCGCGCTACCACTGGGACTCAACCGTCGCATCACGGGCACCGCCCGCACCCGGGTCGGGGTCTCTTCGTACCAGTCGGGAGCTGAGGTGTCGACGATTCGGGATGTCTCGAACGCCTCGGTGACCTGCGCCTTCCACTCGGGCTTGATCGCTTGACCAATGAAGTCGCGGTAGAACAGGGTTGCCGAGCTCGACGGTCGCGCGTGGGAAACGGCAACAAAGCTGCCCTCAGAACTCGGAACCCAGAGCACGATGTCGGCGAAGGCGAGGTCGGCAAGCAACTGCCAGTCGCCGACGAGAAGGTGAAGCCACTCGATGTCGGCGTCACTCGCCCGGCCTTGCGCCTGAACGAGATCACTGAGGGTCGACACGGACTTAAGGCTAGTGCGTAGTTCTGGGTGTCACGGTCGCCGTCGCCGCGCGCGGGCAGGAGCGGCGACGGGTGCGATCCGCCGCGAGACGAGGTCGGCTATCGCTCGGCGCGCGGCCGAGCGCGGCGACACGTCGATTAGCGTCCGACCGCTCAATAGCGCCCCGTCGAGCGCGTTCTGGTCGTGCGGCACGAGCACAGGCGAGTCGATTCCCGCGAACCGCGAAAGCGTCTGGGCTATCTGCGTCTCCGGGCTCAGCCCAATCGCGGATGCCCGCACCTTGTTTATGACGACGTCGATGTCTGGGGTGCCCGAAGCCTCCAGCAACTCGACGTGAGCGCGAAGAAACCGGGACATCCCGACCGGGTCAGCGGAGCCGACCGCGACCACCCGATCGGCCTCACGCAGAGCGGTCACCGTCGCGGCGTTGCGCCGAGGAGCGAACAGGTCGCTTGAGATCTCCTCGTCGTTCTCGAGGCTCGAAGAAGTGTCGAGCACGGTGAAGTCGGTCCACGACCGGCACTCGTGGATGACCGCCGCGACCCGCTCAGCCGACAACTCAGGCCAGCGGTTCGGCCGGCCGATCCCGGTAAGCACGCGGAAGCTCACCGCCCCGTGATATTCCTCGCTGATCCGGTCGAACTCCTCATGGTTGAGACTGCCACTGCTCGCGAGGCGGCACGCTGCAGCAAAGCCGGGCGCCTCATCGAGCATGCCCAGCGCGGGCGCCACCGAAGCGCCGTAGGTGTCGACGTCGGCGAGCGCGACGCGATGACCGAGCGCGGCCAGTTCGCTCGCGATGCCAATGGCGAGAGTCGTGCGACCGGGGGCGCCAGACGGTCCCCAGACCGCGATGACCCTGCCGCGGGCAACAGGAAGCGTCTGCACTTGAGTGGGTTGGCGCGAGCCGCCGAACATGCGCTCTAGGTCGGGCCAGGGGGTGGTGGCATCCGTCGTCTCGTACAACCCGAGGGATGCCGCGTGCCGCCGGTCAACCTCGCCGGCCACGAGCGCGAGCACGCTCGCCCCGGTCTCATCGCAGGCAGCGAGCACTCGCGACGTCAACCATTGGGGGCTTGCCGACACCACGGCGAATGTCGGACGCAG
>JANOED010000256.1:0-5043 GCA_031413035.1 Leifsonia sp.
ATGACCACCACCCTGACCGATCGCTACACGGCGAGCCTGGTGCGGCTGCTGCCGTTGCGGCAACGGCGCGATATCGAAAGCGAGTTGCGGGCATCCATTGCGGATGCCGTCGACGAGCGCCTCGAAGCCGGCCTCTCGCACGTCGAAGCAGAGCGGGCCGTGCTGACCGAACTCGGCGACCCGGTGCTCCTCGCGGCTCGCTACACCGACCGCCCGACGGCATTGATCGGGCCGCGCTATTACGGTGACTACAGCCGTCTCATGGGCATTGTCGCGACGATCGGCGTCGGACTCGCTCTCGTGGTGACGGTAGCCCAAATACTCAGCGCTGTCGCCCTGGGCCCTGCGATACTCATGGGCCTCGGGCTCGGAGCGAGTGCGGCCGCAATCGTCGCATTCTGGCTTACGGCCTTCTTCGCCCTGGTCGAACGTCAGCACAAGCGCACCGACACGTGGCAACCGAGCTCGCTCTCGACTGATGATGACTCGATCGGGGGCACGATCTTCGGCATCGCGTTTCTCCTCGGAATTCTCGCGTTGCTGGTGCTGGCGCCATTCTTCAATTCGGTTGTTGATGATGCCGGTGAGCCGATCAGCATTATCGCGCCCGAGCTCTGGCCGACGTGGGCCCCGGTAATCATCGCCGCAGTCACGCTGAGCATCGTCTTCGCGTTGGTGACGGCATTCAGGGGTTGGACCCTCGGTCTCGCCATCGCGAACGTCGTCGTCATCGGTGCAGGCTTCGCGCTACTGGGCTGGTGGGCGACCCACGACCTGCTGCTCAATCCGGCATTCTTCGAGGCGATCGGGTGGGGTGCCCAAGCCGCCGGTGGGATTACGTTAGGCATCATGGGCCTCGCATTAGTCAACGCAGTCATCGAGATCTCTGGCGGATTCGTCAAGGCACGTCGTCGGGCGGCAGCATCATGAGGGCCGCGATCCGCACCCGGTACGGCACGCCCCTCGAGGTAGTTGAGGTCGTCGATCGGCCCGAGCCAGAGGTTGGCGACGACGGCATCCTGATTCGCGTCGCTGCGGGAGGCCTGAACTCGCTGGACTGGCGGATGGCGCAGGCCGTACCCGCGCTGGTGCGAACCTCTGAGGGCCTAACCCGCCCCAAAGACCCCCGACTCGGCGAGGATGTCTCTGGAACCGTCGTGGCCGTTGGGCCAACGGTCACAGAGTTCGCCCCGGGCGACACCGTATTCGGTCAGGCACGCGGCGCGTTCGCGGAGCTCGTTGTCGCCAAGGCGCGACACCTCGCGCACGCTCCGTCGGGTATTCCGCTTGCCGATGCCGCAGTGCTTGCGGTTGCGGGAACGACCGCGCTTCAGGCCCTGGAGCGCGCGGCGGTGACTACCGGCAGCCGCGTGCTCGTGATCGGTGCCGCCGGTGGGGTCGGTGGGTTCGCAGTGCAGATCGCGGCCGCTCGCGGCGCCACCGTGACGGGTGTTTGTCGCACCACGAACGTCGACCTGGTGCGCCAATTCGGGGCGTCCCGGGTGATCGACTACACCAAGGAAACACTCGACGGCGAATATGATTTCATCCTCGAGATGGCAGTTACCGCCCCGCTGCGCAGTCTGGTCAAACTCCTCTCGCCGTCCGGGCACCTTGCCCTCGCGTCGGGTGACGGCGGCAACACGTTCGGCCCGCTACCCCGCATGGCGGGCGCCGCATTCAACCGACGGGTATCGGTACTCTCTGCAACGACGCGCGCCGAGGGACTGGTTGAGCTGGCCAAGCTCGTGGATGCGGGAAGCCTGCGGCCAGAGATCACCAAGCGCTTTGCCCTGGAACAAGCGGCCGAGGCGATTGCCGAGGTCGCCAAGGGTCACACCCGCGGGAAGATGTTGATCGAGCCGTGAGTACTGCGGGGTCGTCGCGCAGACGACTCCGCTGCGCCCGGTAAAGTCGAGGGGTTGCGCGTCAGGCGCGACCCCTCCGTCTTCCCGACCTTAAGGATTCGATCCGTGGCCAAGCCGATCGTACTGATCGCCGAAGAACTCTCGCCCGCTACCGTCGACGCGCTCGGCCCCGACTTCGACGTGCGAGTCGTTGACGGCACCGACCGGCCAGCGTTGCTCGCAGCGCTCGCCGACGCGAGCGCGATCCTGATTCGGTCAGCAACCACGGTCGATGCCGAGGCGATCGCCGCTGCGAAGAACCTCAAGGTCATCGCCCGCGCCGGGGTGGGTCTGGACAACGTCGACATCAAGGCGGCCACCGCGGCCGGGGTCATGGTTGTGAATGCTCCGACCTCGAACATCATCTCTGCCGCCGAGCTCACGGTTGGTCACATCCTGAGCCTCGCGCGGCACATCCCGGTAGCGAACTCGAGCCTCTCCCAAGGGCTCTGGAAGCGCTCAAAGTACACTGGCGTCGAGCTCTACGAGAAGACCGTCGGCATCATTGGGCTTGGCCGCATCGGTGCGCTCATCACAGAACGGCTCCAAGCGTTCGGTATGAAGGTTGTGGCCTATGACCCTTACGTCACGAGTGCACGTGCACAACAATTGGGGGTCACGTTGCTCAGCCTTGAAGAGTTGCTCACGAGCAGCGACTTCATCACGATCCACATGCCGAAGACCCCTGAGACGACCGGCATGATCAGCACCGACCAGTTCGCGATGATGAAGTCAAGCGCGTTCATAGTCAATGTCGCTCGCGGCGGACTGATCGATGAGGACGCGCTGTACGCCGCCCTCAAGTCGCAGCGCATCGCGGGCGCGGGCCTCGACGTGTTCGTCAGCGAGCCCCCCACCGACTCGCCCCTACTCGGACTCGACAATGTTGTGCTCACCCCGCACCTCGGGGCCTCGACTGACGAGGCGCAGGAGAAGGCGGGAGTCTCCGTGGCCCGGTCTGTACGGCTCGCCCTCGACGGAGAGCTTGTACCCGACGCCGTCAATGTCGCCGGTGGTGCAATCGACCCGAGCGTGCGGCCGGGCATCCCGCTCATGGAGAAGCTGGGCCAGGTGTTCTCGGGCCTTGCCGACAGCCCGGTCACGAGCATCGACGTGGAGGTTTACGGGGAAATCGTCGAGTTCGACGTGAACGTACTGAAGCTTGCAGCGCTCAAGGGCATCTTCTCGAACATCGTCAGCGAGTCGGTGAGCTACGTGAACGCACCGCTATTGGCCGAGCAACGCGGCATCAACGTTCGATTGACTACGGATGCCGTCAGCGACGAGTACCGCAACCTCCTGCGCATCTCGGGGTCGCTGTCGTCGGGCGGGACCATCTCGGTGGCGGGAACCCTGACGGGCACCAAGCAGACACAGAAGATCGTGGAGATCAACGGTTACGACGTTGAGGTGCCCATGGCCGAGCACATGATCGTCATGATCTACACGGATCGCCCGGGAATTGTCGCGATCTACGGCAGGGAGTTCGGCGAAGCCGGGATCAACATCGCGGGCATGCAGATCGCGCGTCAGAGCAGGGGGGGCCAAGCTCTGAGCGTCTTGACCGTCGATTCGCCGGTTGCCGAGGAGCTCCTCGAGAAGGTGGCCCGGGAGATCCGGGCCGACCTCCTCAAACAGATCGACGTCGTTGACGCCTAGAACTGAGGTCGCGTAGCGGTTACAGGGGGCTGGTGGTCTTGCGCTCGGTGACCTGCTGGCCGGTGACGGGGTCCGCCGCGACACTAACGGTCTGAACCACATGACGCTTGCGGGTCGCCGAGATGATGCCGAGAACGAAGATCACGAACCCGGCTCCCATCAGGATGCTTCCCACGATGTCAAGGTCGATCCAGCCCAGTTCGATGGTGACGGCGAACGTCAGAATCGCCCCGATAACAATGAGGCCAATGCCACTTCCAATACTCATGAGATCAGGGTAGTGACTCTGAAACTTTCACGTGTGAACATCCGGTGACCATCGGCAAGCAAGTTACTGTAACTGCATGCCACGTAGTGTGAAGATTGCCACGATCCCCGGTGACGGAATCGGCCCCGAAGTCGTCGCCGAAGCCCTCAAAGTGCTCGCGGCGACGGGGGTGGATGCCACAGTCACCGAGTTCCCCTTCGGTGCAACCCATTTCCTGGCCACCGGCACCATTCTGGGCGACGACGATCTCGTAGCCCTCAAGCCCCACGACGCGATCCTGCTCGGTGCCGTCGGTGGCGACCCGCGCGACCCCCGCCTGGCCGGAGGGATCGTCGAACGCGGCCTTCTACTAAAACTGCGATTTGCCTTCGACCATTACGTCAACCTTCGTCCGACGACACTGCTACCCGGAGTGACCTCGCCGCTCGCGAACCCCGGTGAGGTCGACTTCGTCGTCGTGCGGGAGGGAACGGAGGGCCCCTACGTCGGCAACGGGGGAGTGATTCGCCGCGGGACCGCACACGAGATCGCCACTGAGGTCAGCATCAACACGGCGTTCGGTGTCGAGCGGGTCGTGCGGTTCGCGTTCGCCAACGCGATGACTCGCGCCCGCAAGCACGTCACGCTCGTGCACAAGACCAACGTGCTGGTGAGCGCGGGGAGCCTCTGGCAGCGAACCGTCGACACGGTTGCGGCCGAGCATCCGGAGGTTACTGTCGACTACCAGCACGTTGATGCGGTAATGATTCACCTCGTCACGAATCCTCAAAAATTTGACGTGATCGTCACAGACAATCTCTTTGGCGACATAATCACCGATCTTGCGGCGGCTATCAGCGGCGGCATCGGACTGGCAGCCTCGGGCAACATCAATCCGGATGGCACCTTTCCTTCGATGTTCGAGCCCGTACACGGTTCGGCCCCGGACATCGCCGGCGAGCAGTTGGCCGACCCGACTGCGGCGATCCTGTCCGTGGCACTCATGCTCGCTCACTTGGGCGAGACGGATGCCGCGGCTCGGGTCACTGCGGCCGTCACCGCCGACCTTGTCGCTCGGGGAACCGCACAGCGCAGCACGTCCGAAATCGGGGACGCCGTCGCCGCAGCAATATCCGCTCATTGAGGCTCTCGAAATGAGCGTAACGTCGTACCCAGCTTCGCTTCGAGAGCCTCAGCGACCGCCTCCTAAGGACCAACCATGAAGAACCT
>JANOED010000257.1:0-2557 GCA_031413035.1 Leifsonia sp.
TCAGCAGCGGCGAGGTGTACAGGCGGGTTGGCTCGAGCAGGATCTCGCCGACCGTTCCCCCTAGGTCATCGAGCCGATCGGCGTAGCCGATCTTGGCCCGACGAATGATACTTCGCACGAGCGAGAACCCGTTGGAGTGCAGACCGCTCGATGCCATGCCGATGACGATGTCGCCGTCGGCGACCTTGGCTGGTCCGAGGAGGTCGGCGGCCTCAACCGCGCCCACTGCCGCGCCAGCGACGTCGTAGTCGTCTGGGCCAAGGAGCCCGGGATGCTCGGCCGTTTCACCTCCGACCAGCGCGGTGCCCGTCTCGGCACACGCCCGTGCGATGCCCGCGACGATGTCGGCGATGCGCTGCGGCACCACTCGGCCACAGGCAATGTAGTCGGTCATGAACATCGGCTTTGCGCCGACCACGATGATGTCGTCAACGACCATGCCGACGAGGTCTTGGCCAATAGTGTCGTGCTTGTCGATCGCCTGGGCGATCGCGACCTTGGTGCCGACACCGTCGGTCGAGGTCGCGAGCAACGGGCGGTCGAACGACTTGAGAAAGCTCACGTCGAACATGCCAGCGAACCCGCCGACTCCGCCGAACACCTCGGGGCCGTGAGTGCGGGCCACTGCCGACTTCATGAGCTCGACAGCGAGGTCGCCGGCCGCGGTATCCACTCCGGCCGCACGATAGCTGCTGGAGGTGTGGTCCGTCACCTGTTCAGCGTACCCAGTGTGAGAAACTTGGCTGTACCCGACCTCGGGTACGCCCCCAAGCTCAGGGAGCCACCGGCCAGCATGTGCGGCATCGTCGGCATCGTCTCGTCCCACGCGGTCAACCAGCAGGTCTACGACGCTCTCGCACTGCTGCAGCACCGCGGCCAAGACTCGACCGGGATCGCCACAGCCGAGAGCCGTGTCATCCACATGTTCAAGGCCAAGGGCCAGGTTCGTGAGGCGTACCGCACCCGCGACATGCGCACCCTGCTCGGCAATGTTGGCCTCGGCCACGTGCGGTACGCGACCAAGGGCAGCGCGTCGAGCGAGGAGGAGGCGCAGCCGTTCTACGTGAACGCGCCCTACGGCATCGTGCTCGTGCACAACGGCAACCTGACCAACACGCGCGAACTGACGCAGGAGCTCTTCCACATCGACCGCCGCCACCTCAACACCTCAAGCGACACCGAGTTGCTGGTCAACGTGCTCGCGAACGAGCTGCAGGCGCAGATCGCCGGCACCGAGCTCGACCCCGATCAGGTCTTCGCCGCCATCTCGCGTTTGCACGAGCGGGTTGAGGGTTCGTACGCCGCGATTGCTCTCATCGCGGGTCACGGGCTGTTGGCATTCCGTGACCCGTTCGGGATACGGCCCCTCGTGCTGGGGCGCCGGAATGCTGATTTCGTCGGGGCCGAATGGGTCGTGGCATCCGAGTCGCTGGTGCTCGAGAGCGCGGGCTACGAGGTGGTTCGGGATGTCGCGCCTGGCGAGGCCATCTTTATCACCCCGAACGGCGAGATGCACGCCCGCCAGTGCGCCGCGAACCCGCGCCTGATCCCGTGCTCGTTCGAGTACGTCTATCTCGCGCGCCCCGACTCGATCATGAACGGCATCAGTGTGTACGAGGCGCGGCTTCGGTTGGGTGACCGCTTAGCCGACACCATCGCCAGGTACACGCCGATGGGCGACATCGATGTCGTCATGCCGATCCCAGACTCATCGCGGCCCGCCGCAATGCAGGTCGCCCAGAAACTCGGAATCGAGTACCGCGAGGGCTTCTACAAGAACCGCTACATCGGCCGCACCTTCATCATGCCCGGTCAGGCGGAGCGCAAGAAGGGCGTCAAGCAGAAGCTCAACGCGATGGGCAGCGAGTTCACGGGCAAGAACATTCTCATCGTCGACGACTCGATCGTGCGCGGCACCACCTCGCGCGAGATCGTTCAGATGGCACGGGCCGCCGGTGCCAACAAGGTCACTTTCACGTCAGCGGCGCCGCCGGTTCGGTACCCGCACGTGTACGGCATCAACATGCCTTCGCGGCACGAGCTGGTTGCCCACGGTCGCAAGATTCCCGAGATCGCGACTGAGCTCGGAACCGACTATCTGATCTACCAAGAAGTCGCCGACATGCAGGCGGCCATCATCGAGGGGTCGGATGTCACGGCTCTCGACATGAGTTGCTTCACCGGTGACTACGTGACCGGCACTGTCTCGCCGGAGTACCTCGACTGGGTCGAGCGGACTCAGCTGAGCTGAGCCGCCCTACGACCCCTCGGAGCCGATGGTCTCTCGCTCGGCTACGGCATCCCGCGAACGGCGACGCGAAACACGGTCAATTATCAGCGCGAGCAACGCGCCGAGCGCGACCCCCGCGGGGATACCGAACAGGCAGAAGTAGGCGAACAACGGGATGAACCCGACGTTCGGGTCGACGGGGAACAGCGACGTCAGCACGAGCGTGGTGAGCATGCCCACGAGTCCGCCGACGACGAGAAAGGCGCCGATCTTGGGGGCGCGTCGCACCCTAACCTGGGCTGTCTGGGGCTCGCTCATGGATCCATT
>JANOED010000258.1:0-2956 GCA_031413035.1 Leifsonia sp.
CTGCGGGCGAGGACGAGGACACCGAGGGCCACAGGATCAAGCGGGGGTGACGTGAGCGACGGTTCCTCCAATGCCGAGTTGTTCTCGGCGGTGGCGGCACTTGGCGAGGTGTCGGCGTTCCTGCGGACACACGTCGCCAGCTCACCGGCGCTCTGCGACAGCGCCGCTCGCCTTCGGTGCAGCGGCGATGTCGGTGGCGCGGGTCGTCGACGAACTCGGAGTGTCGCGCACGACGGTGCATCGTGCACTCCACCGTCACCGCATCCCAGCAAACCCGGCATGGAGACGAATGGGTAGCAGCAATCTGCGCACACCGCCCCCGCCAGACAGCTAGCACGGACACCCAACATCCCGCGGCATTGACAGCGACGAATCAAGCGCACCCAATCGGAACCAACAAGTCGAAGCCGGCACTCCCCACCCCCACCCCCGGCCCCCGAGAGGGGTGCCCCCAAGTTCGTAGTAGATACTGTCCGCACCGTTACGTAGCTGTTGCCCGGCACGTTGGCTGTGTGAGGGCCCGATTCGATGGGCGCTCTGGCCATTGGAGAGTGCACTCCATGCGTCGTCGCTGGGCGAAGTGAGCGAGCTCCCGTATCACGAGCGCTAGGGTCTGTCAGATCGTTGGTGTAACTGATCTGGCTGGTCATTGTTGTTGGGGATTGTAGAGCCTCAGAAGAGGCGGCCTTCGAAGGTGATCGCGAACGCGTTGAGCGCCGGCTTCCAGCGGTTCATCCATCGTTCTTGGCCGGTGCCTTTCGGGTCGAGCGAGCGGACCACGAGGTAGAGGCATTTCATGGCGGCCTGCTCGTTGGGGAAGTGCCCGCGGGCGCGTGTCGCTCTCCGAAACCTGGCGTTGAGCGACTCGATGGCGTTCGTCGAGTAGATCACTCGGCGGATCTCGGGTGAGTAGTCCAAGAACGGCACGAATTCCGGCCACGCGGACGTCCACAACGATTTGATCGCCGGGTAGCGGTTGCCCCAGATGGTGTGGAACTCGTCCAATCTCGCTGCTGCGTCGGCTTCGTTGACGGCGGTGTAGACCGGTCGCAGGTCGCGGGCCATCTTGTCCCAGTCTTTGCGGCTGGCGAGGCGGAAGGTGTTGCGGATCAGGTGCAGCACACAGGTCTGCACGATCGCCAACGGCCAGGTCGCCTCGATTGACTCCGGCAGCCCTTTGAGGCCGTCGCACACGACGATGCAGACGTCGTCGACGCCACGATTCTTGATCTCGGTGAGCACCTGCAGCCAGTACTTGGCGCCCTCACCACCGGTGCCGATCCAGAGCCCGAGGATGTCGCGTTGACCATCCACGGTCACACCGATCGCCGCATACACGGGCCGGTTGGCGACTTGGCCGTCGCGGATCTTCACCACGATCGCGTCGATAAACACCACCGGATACACGCGATCCAACGGACGGTTCTGCCAGTCGGCAAGCTCGCCGAGCACCCGGTCGGTGATCTTCGAGATCGTCTCCCGGGAGATGTGCGTCGAGTACACCTCCGCCAAATGTGCTTCGACCTCGCCGGTCGTGAGCCCTTTCGCGGTGAGTGAGATCACCATCGAGTCGACCCCATCAAGGCGGCGCTGGCCCTTGCGGACCGTCTCGGGTTCGAACGTCCCATCACGATCACGAGGCACATCCAACTCGATCGGGCCGATCTCGGTGATCACTGTCTTGGATCGGGTCCCGTTGCGGCTATTGCCGTGATTGCGGCCCTCGGCGGCGTGTTTCGGATAGCCGACATGCTCTTCCATCTCGACCTCCAGCCCGGTCTCGAGGATCTGCTTGGTCAACTCCGACAGCAGCCCGTCGGGGCCGACAAGACTCTTGCCATCGGCTCGTGCTTGGTCGACGAGCTGCTCTGCGAGCGACCGATCCGGCCGCTGCTCATTCGTGTCGTCCGACGGTGTCGCCACCGCCACATCATGGTTGGTCATGGTTGCCTGTCCTTCTCGCCGAGCGGGTCGCTCAGCGTTTCAGGCCAAACCAGTTACACCGCGGATCTGACAGTCCCGCCGCGTCCGGTTGAGGACCCGCAAGTGAGACGGGATCGCCGAGCGCCATTCGAGGCAGCGACGACGACAGATTCGTCCGGTTGTCGTCCCCCTATCGGACGCGGAGCGCCGGCGGGTATTCGGGCTCGGTGTTGCTGTGACGTTGGTTCGCAGGGCGTGATTGCGTGCGAGGGTGGTCGGGTGGCTCGGGGAGGTTGGCGGTGACTGTGGGATACTCCGGCATGGACTCAGGGGCGGTGCGGCCGTCGGGGACGGTGACGTTCTTGTTCACCGATATCGAGGGTTCCACAAAGCGGTGGGAGGCTGACCCCGACGGCATGCGCGTGGAGTTGGCTGCACATGATGAGGTGTTGCGGGCGGCGGTCGAGGCCGAGGGTGGTTGGTTGTTCAAGCACACCGGTGACGGGGTGTGCGCAGCGTTCCAGTCGGCGCGGGCTGCGGTGGATGCGGCGATGGGTGCTCAGCGTGGTTTGGGGTTGCCGGTGCGGATGGGGATCGCGTCGGGGGAGGCCGAGCAGCGTGGTGAGGACTATTTCGGTCCGGCGTTGAACAGAGCAGCGCGGGTGATGGCGGTGGGCCATGGCGGCCAAATCCTGCTGTCGAACTCGACCGCGGCACTGGTGTCGGGTGTGGACCTTCAGGATTTGGGTGAGCATCAGCTCCGTGACCTCAGCGGCGTGGAGCGTCTGTTCCAGGTGTGCGGCGAGGGTTTGCGAGTCGAGTTCCCACGGTTGACGACGGTGGACGCGGTGCCCGGCAATCTTCCGGCACAGGCCACGAGCTTTGTGGGTCGCGAGGTCGAGGTGAAAGAGGTCGCCGAGTTGGTGCGGGCGCATCGGTTGGTGACCTTGACCGGTGTTGGTGGGGTCGGCAAGACCCGCCTCGCGATCCAGGTGGCAGCGGAGTTGGTGCCCGAGTTCCCTGATGGGGTGTG
>JANOED010000259.1:0-5805 GCA_031413035.1 Leifsonia sp.
AGCTGTCGCGGGTTATGCTCGCGATCGAGGTCGTGCTTGCCGGCACCGATCCCGTGCCGACATTCGTGTTCGACGAGGTCGACGCGGGGGTCGGAGGAGCGAGCGCCACCGAGATCGGTCGGCGACTGGCGAAGCTCGCGCACACCGCACAGGTGATCGTCGTAACGCACCTCGCGCAGGTAGCGGCGTTTTCGACGAACCACCTTGTCGTGGAGAAAGACACCGACGGGTCGATCACGTCGAGTGGTGTTCGGCTCGTGCACGCCGAAGAGCGGACAGCCGAGATGGCTCGGCTGCTCAGTGGCAACCCGCAGTCGGAGACCGCGCTCGCGCACGCCCGCGAACTGCTCGACAACGCGCACGCTGGCCGGTAGTCGGGCGCCCCGCGCGGCGACCTCTTCACCCGCCGCTCCCCGCGCGGCGGGCCGCCGAGCGACTTTCGTGGGATACGATGGAAACCCGTGGTGGACATTTCTGATCGGCCCGTGACCAAGCACATCTTCGTCACCGGGGGAGTGGTCTCCTCACTCGGAAAAGGCCTCACCGCTGCGAGTCTCGGTAACCTTCTCACCGCCCGCGGTTTGCGCGTCGTCATGCAAAAACTTGACCCGTATCTGAACGTCGATCCGGGCACCATGAACCCGTTCCAGCACGGTGAAGTCTTCGTCACCGACGACGGCGCAGAGACCGATCTCGACATCGGTCACTACGAGCGATTCCTTGACATCAACCTCGATCAGGCCGCCAACGTCACCACCGGCCAGATCTATTCCACCGTCATCGCACGCGAACGGCGTGGCGAGTACCTCGGCGACACGGTGCAGGTGATTCCGCACATCACCGACGAGATCAAGCGACGGATGCGCCTCCAGGCCCAGCCCGGACCCTCAGGCGAGCCCGCCCCCGACGTGATCATCACCGAGATCGGCGGCACCGTCGGAGACATCGAGAGCCAGCCGTTCATCGAGTCGGCCCGTCAGGTGCGGCACGAACTCGGCCGCAAGAACGTGTTCTTCGTACACGTCTCACTCGTGCCCTACATGGGCGCCTCGGGGGAGCAGAAGACCAAGCCCACCCAGCACTCGGTCGCGGCCCTGCGCTCAATCGGCATCCAGCCGGATGCACTCGTGTTGCGCAGCGATCGCCCAGTCTCGGATGCGAACAAGCGCAAGATCGCCCTCATGTGCGACGTTGACGAGGCGGCGGTCGTCAACGCGGTCGACGTTGTCAGCATCTACGACATCCCCACGATGCTGCACGACCAGAGCCTCGACGCGTACATCATCGAGCAGCTCGGTCTCGAGGCGGGCCCGGTTGACTGGGACGGCTGGAGCGAACTGCTCAAGGCGGTTCACGAACCCAAGCACGAGGTCACGATCGGTCTCGTCGGCAAGTACATTGACCTACCCGACGCGTACCTCTCGGTCACCGAAGCCCTGAAAGCGGGCGGCTTCGCGCAGCAGACCAAAGTCACGATTCGCTGGGTAGCGTCCGATCTGTGCGAGACGCACGAGGGTGCGGCCAAGATGCTCGGTGATCTCGACGGCATGCTCGTGCCCGGCGGATTCGGAGTGCGCGGCATCGAGGGAAAGCTGGGCGCACTCAAGTTCGCGCGCGAGAATGGACTCCCGGTGCTCGGGCTGTGCCTCGGACTGCAGTGCATGGTCATCGAGTACGCGCGCGATGTCGTGGGACTCGCAGGCGCGTCATCCTCAGAGTTCGATCCGGACACCGAGTATCCGGTCATCGCGACCATGGCTGAGCAGGTCGACATCATCGAGTACGGCGACCTGGGCGGCACCATGCGGCTCGGCCTGTACGACGCTGCGCTCGAGCCCGGCTCGATCGTCGAGGAGCTGTATGGTGCGCCGGTCATCGCCGAGCGCCATCGCCACCGGTACGAGGTCAACAACGCTTACCGCGAGCAGATTGCGGATGCCGGGCTAGTGTTCTCCGGAATCTCACCCGACCGCACCCTCGTCGAGTTCGTCGAGCTGCCGCGCGAGGTGCACCCGTTCTATGTAGGGACGCAGGCCCACCCGGAGTTGCGGTCGCGGCCCAACCACGCGCATCCGCTGTTTCGTGGCCTGATTGCCGCAGCGCTCGAACGCCAGCAGGCGAGCCGCTTGTTCGAGGTTCCGGAGCCGACGGATGAAGACGCCCATGAGTGAAATCGGGGGGATCGCGCAGTGACCGAGCTCCGCGATGATGCGGTAGCGCTTGACGTGGCGTCGAGCGGCGTCGCGTTCGAGGGCAAGGTGTGGGACATCCGCCGTGAGGTCTTTGACCTGGGCGACGGTGCCGAGATCACGCGAGAATTCGTTGACCACCCCGGGGCTGTTGCGGTTCTCGCTATGGACGAGCGGGAGCGGGTGTTGCTCATCAAGCAGTACCGTCACCCCGTGCGGTACCGCGACTGGGAGCTGCCGGCTGGGCTGCTGGATCTTGACGGCGAGTCACCCCTAGCTGCTGCGCAGCGCGAGCTGGCCGAGGAAGCCGACGTCGTCGCCGACCAGTGGGACCTGCTCAGCGAGTTCATGACCTCCCCCGGTGGCAGCAACGAGGTCATTCGGGTGTATCTCGCGCGCGGCGTGCGCGCGGCCCCCGAGGTCTTCGAGCGCACCGAAGAAGAAGCCGAGATCGAGTTGCGCTGGGTGCACCTAGACGACGCGGTCGAGGCGGTGTTGGCGCGCGACCTGCAGAACGCGATTCTTGCGATCGCGGTGCTGAGCGCGGCGGCAGGGCGGGCGCGAGGCTGGCAGAACCTGGGCGCTGCGGATGCGGTGTGGCAGAGGCATCCGCTCAACCGCCGATGACAGCGCCGTCGACCGCGCTGTCGGCCGCGGTTGACACCTACCTGCGCCACGTCTCGATCGAGCGGGGACTCGCGACGAACACCGTTGCCGCGTACCGGCGCGACCTCGGTGCGTATGTCGAGTCGTTGACCGCTAGGGGCATCGAGACACCCGAGGGCATCTCGGCCGCCGATGTCGGTGCGTTCGCGCACGAGCTTCGTACTCGCCCGGAGCCGCTGACCGCGTCATCCGTTGCGCGCATGCTGTCGTCGGTGCGGGGGTTCCACCGGTTCCTTCTTGATGAGGGCCTTGTCACGACGGATGCCGCGGTGCTCACCACCCCACCGAAACTGCCCATGCGCCTGCCCAAGGCCATCTCGATCGAGCAGATGGCATCCGTGCTTGCAGCGACCGATGGTGACGACCTGCAGGCCATGCGGGACAAGGCGCTGCTCGAGCTGCTCTACGCGACCGGCGCTCGCGTGTCGGAGGCGGTCGCGCTCAATGTCGACGACGTTATCGAGGGCGATGTCGTGCGGCTGTTCGGCAAGGGCAGCAAGCAGCGCATCGTGCCGGTCGGTAGTTTCGCTCAGGCCGCGATCGAGAACTATCTGGTGCGCGCCCGACCGACGTTCTCGGCCCGGGGTAAGGCGACGCCCGCGCTGTTTCTCGGGGCCCGGGGGCAGCGGGTGTCGCGGCAGAACGCGTGGCTGATCATTCGCGCGGCCGCTGAGCGAGCGAATCTCGGGCTGGAGATTTCGCCGCACACGTTTAGGCATTCGTTCGCCACGCACCTGCTGGCGGGTGGGGCCGACGTGCGAGTAGTGCAGGAGCTACTCGGGCACTCGTCGGTCGCGACCACGCAGATCTACACGATGGTCACCGCCGACACCCTGCGGGACATGTATACGACGGCGCATCCGCGAGCGCGCTGACCGTAACCCTCAACCTGAACTAGAGGCGAGCCCCGCGAAGGTGGCGTGTGCGCACCGGGTGCACTCATTCACTCGCCGTACACTTTCATCCATGACAGTCCATCGGGAGGATTCGGCCACGTTGCCGGGTCTCGAGACGCCCGTGCTCGGGCCGACCGGGCGCCCGCAGACTGTCTTTCCCGAGCCGCCCCAGCTGCGCGGGCACGGCCCCGCCCGCATCATTTCGCTGTGCAATCAGAAGGGTGGTGTCGGCAAGACGACGAGCACCATCAACCTGGGGGCTGCACTCGCGGAGTACGGGCGCAAGGTGCTCGCGATTGATTTCGATCCTCAGGGCGCGCTCTCGGCGGGCCTCGGTGTGCCCACCCACGACGTGCCCACGATCTACGATCTGCTGCTCGGATCGGTGAAAAATCCCGCCGAAGCGATCATCCACACTGCGTACCCGAACCTCGACCTGATCCCGGCGAACATCGATCTCTCCGCTGCCGAAGTGCATCTCGTCAACGAGGTTGCCCGCGAAACGATTCTCGCCCGAGTGCTCAAGAAGGTCAGCGACCAGTACGACGTGATTCTGATCGACTGTCAGCCGTCGCTCGGGCTGCTCACGGTGAACGCGTTGACTGCCGCTCACGGCGTGCTGATTCCCCTCGAGTGCGAGTTCTTCGCGCTGCGGGGCGTGGCCCTGCTGGTCGAGACCATCGACAAGGTGCGTGACCGGCTGAACCCCGCGATACAACTCGACGGTATCCTTGCCACGATGTATGACGCACGCACGCTCCACTCCCGCGAGGTGCTCGAGCGCGTGGTCGAAACCTTCGGCGATCAGGTTCTTGAGACGGTCATCGGCCGCACAGTGAAGTTCCCTGACGCGAGCGTTGCCGGCGCGCCGATTACCACATTCGCTCCCGACCACTCGGCCGCGGACTCCTATCGCCAACTCGCCAGAGAGTTGATCTCCCGTGGCGCAGTCGCCTAGCGGCGCGCGCCTGGCTGACGAGCTGGAGACGACCGAACAGTCGGGGTTCTCCGTCAGCCTGAGCAACTTCTCCGGCCCGTTCGATCTGCTGCTCTCGCTCATCGCGAAGCACGAACTCGACATCACTGACGTGTCGCTCTCGCGGATCACCGACGAGTTCATCTCGTACCTGCATGGTCTCGATACTTCGACGGAGCTCAGTGGACCTTCCCCGGAACTCGACCAGGCATCCGAGTTTCTGGTAGTCGCGGCGACTCTGCTCGACCTCAAGGTTGCCGGTCTGCTGCCACAGGGCGAATTGGTGGATGCCGAAGACGTCGCCCTGCTCGAGGCGCGCGACCTGCTCTTCGCCCGGCTTCTGCAGTACCGCGCGTTCAAGGAGGCGGCGCAGTGGTTCTCGAGTCGACTCGATGCCGAGTCGACGAGGCACTTCCGGTCGGTGCGACTTGAAGACAAGTACCGGCGCCAGACCCCGGAGCTGGTGTGGACGCTCACACCGGACGACTTCGCCGTTCTCGCCGCCTATGCGCTGGCTCCCCGCGAGATTCCGACGGTCGGGCTCGACCACCTGCATGCTCCCCTCGTGTCGATCCGCGAGCAGGCGGCTCACGTGGTGGTGATGCTTCGCTCGAGTGGAACGCTCACCTTCCGTCACCTGATCGCCGGCGCCGACCAGATGGGCGTGATCGTCGCGCGCTTCCTGGCCGTGCTGGAGCTGTATCGTGCTGACGCGATCTCGTTCGATCAACTTGAGCCACTCGGCGAACTGACCATCCGCTGGACGGCGGAACACTGGTCAGACGACAGCCTCGCAAGCCTCGGAGCCGAGTATGGAAACTGAAGCAGTCGCCGCCGCCGCGCCCGCGACGACCGACGTCGCGCGCGCCCTCGAGGCCGTGCTCATGGTTGCCGACGAACCGCAGAGCCTGGTGTCCCTCGCGACCGCGCTCGGGGTGCCGGTCCCAGCTGTGCGACAGTCGATCGAGCGGCTTGTTGCCGACTTCGATGGGGTTGATGGCGGCATCCGTCGCGGCTTTGAACTGCGCGAAGTAGGTGGTGGCTGGCGCATCTACGTTAGGCCGGAACACGACGACGT
>JANOED010000260.1:0-4113 GCA_031413035.1 Leifsonia sp.
CAAGTCAATCAAAAGACCAACGCGATCGTCGCCAAACTGGCCGACGGTGAAAAGGTGTTTTATCTCGACATTGCCAAATCCTACCTGGCCGAAGACGAATCCTTGTCCAAGGAAATCATGCCCGACCTGCTCCACTTGAGCCCCAAGGGCTACCAGATTTGGGCCCAGACGTAGCAGCCCTCGCCTCGCACCAGCTCCCGTGACGGCAGCGCTGCCGACTTCATGATGAGGGTCGAGTAGTCGTCGCGCCACCCTTCGAGTGCCTCAGGGCGACGCCCTTCGAGTGCCTCAGGGACCGCCTCCTCAGGGACCGTCATGCCGGCACCACCTCCGTACCGATTCCGTGCTGGGTGAAGATCTCGAGCAACACCGAGTGCGGTTCGCGGCCGTCGATGATCGCGGCCTTGTCGACCCCGCCCGAAACCGCGTCGAGGCAGGCATTCATCTTGGGGATCATCCCGGATTCGAGGCTCGGCAGCAGCGCTTCCAGCTCGGTCGTCGTGATCACCGAGACGAGCGAGTTGCGATTCGGCCAGTCGCTATAGAGACCCGCGACGTCGGTCAAGATCACGAGTTTCGCAGCGTTAAGCGCAACGGCGAGCGATGCCGCAGCAGAATCGGCGTTGACGTTCAACAGCCCGTCGGGACCGTTCGCGACAGTCGAGATCACCGGAATGCGGCCCGCGGCTACCTCCAGCAGCACCGCGGCCGGGTCCACGGCGGTAACCTCACCCACGAGCCCCAGATCGACGAGTTCACCGTCGACGACCGCACCGCGCGGCTCGCCGACGAACAGCCCGTTCTGATCACCCGAGAGTCCCTCGGCGAGCCTGGCGTGCTCGGTGAGCCGGTGCTCGTTGATCAGCCCGACCAGTTCGCCGCCCACCTGCTCGGCGAGCACCTGCCTGATCACGGGCATCGACTCGGGTGTCGTCACCCGGTACCCGCCCTTGAATTCGCTCGGGATGCCCCGGCGCGTGAGTTCTGCCGTGATCTGTGGCCCGCCCCCGTGAACCACCACCGGGCGGACTCCCGCGTAGCGCAGAAAGGCCATGTCTTCGGCGAACGAGCGCGTGAGCTCGTGGTCGATCATGGCATTGCCACCGAACTTCACGACAACAATCTCGTCATGGAAACGCTTGAGCCACGGAAGGGCCTCGATCAGCACGGCCGCCTTCGCCGCGGCCTGATCCTGTGCGATGTTCTCTGAGTACTCGGGCATTAGCTGGCGTATGCCGAGTTCTCGTGCACGTAGTCGTGGGTGAGGTCATTCGTGAGAATCGTTGCGGCGGCGCTGCCGGCTTTGAGGTCGATGAGGAGGTCCATTCGCCGGGGCGTCAAGTCAACCTCGGTCCTCGGGCGATCGGGACCGCCGGCGTGACAGACCCGCACCCCGTTCATACTGACGTCGACGTCGTAGGGGTCGAACGCGGCATCCGTCGTTCCGATGGCGGCGAGCACACGGCCCCAGTTGGGGTCGTTACCGAACACGGCCGCCTTGAACAGATTGTTGCGCGCGACCGAGCGACCGACCTCAACCGCGTCGTCTTCGGTCGCGGCGCCGACAACCTCGATGCGGATGTCGTGGCTCGCCCCCTCGGCATCGCTCTGCAACTGCTCTGCGAGATCGACGCACACCGCAGTCAGCACAGCAACGAACGCGTCGAACTCGGGCTCAACGCCCGAGGCGCCGCTACCCATCAGCGTGACCTGATCGTTGGTCGACATGCACCCGTCGGAGTCGAGCCGGTCGAAGCTCACCCGCGTGGCGCTGCGTAGCGCGATGTCGAGTTCGGCGCTGGACAGCACTACGTCGGTCGTGATGACAACGAGCATTGTCGCAAGACCGGGCGCGAGCATCCCGGCGCCCTTGGCCATGCCGCCAACTGTGTAGCCGTTGCCGTGCTTCACCGAGCGCTTGGGCTTGGAGTCGGTCGTCATGATCGCGAGGCTCGCCTCGTCACCGTAATCGCCCAATCCCGCTGCTGCGAGCTCGACTCCGGCAAGTACTTTGTCGAGGGGCAGCTGGTCGCCGATGAGGCCGGTCGAGCAGACCAGCACATCACCCGAGCTCACCCCCAGCGCGAACGCGGCAGCTTCGGCTGTTGCGTGCGTGACCTGAAAACCCTGTGCGCCCGTGAAGCAGTTGGCCCCGCCCGAGTTGAGCACGATCGCGCTGGCCGTACCGTCGGCGACTGCCTGCCGCGACCAGATGATCGGGTTGGCCTGTGCGCGATTGCTGGTGAAGACTGCGGCGGCGTTCTGTAGCGGGCCGCGATTGACGACGAGTGCGAAGTCCAGCCCACCGCTCGCCTTGAGGCCGGCAGTTACTCCTGCCGCCTCGAAACCCTTTGCCGCTGTCACACTCACGGTGCTACCCCATCCACAGTCAGTCCGGTCGTTTCGGGCAATCCCAGCGCGATGTTCGCCGACTGTATTGCCGCTCCCGCCGTACCCTTCACCAGGTTGTCGATCGCGCTGATGACCACCACCCGACCGGCGGCCTCATCGACAGCGAGTCCGATGAGGGCAGTGTTTGCTCCCACAGTGTCGGCCGTGCGGGGGAACTGACCTGCGGGCAGCACGTGAACGAACGGCTCGTCGGCGTAGGCGCTCTCCCAGGCATCCCGAACTTGTGTCGGGGTTGTACCGGGCACCAAGCGAGCCGTCGAGGTCGCGAGGATGCCCCGGCTCATCGGCACCAGCACGGGAGTGAACGAGACGCTCACCCCAACACCTCCGGCTACTTCGAGATTCTGTCGAATCTCAGGAGTGTGGCGATGCACCCCACCCACCTGATAGGCACTCGCCGAACCGAGCAACTCGCTGGCGAGCAGGTCGGTGCGAAGGCTCTTGCCGGCACCGGAGGGGCCGACCGCGAGCACGGCGACGAGGTCACTGGGCTCGATCACTTCGGCCCGAATCCCTGGTGCTAGGGCGAGGGTGATAGCGGTGACGTTGCAGCCGGGAACGGCGATGCGCTTTGACCCAACCAGGGCGTCGCGCTGAGTGCTGCCGTCGGCGTGCAACAGCTCAGGCAAGCCGTAGTCCCACGCGCCGAAGAACTCGCCGCCGTAGAACCGCTCCCACGCGCGTGGGTCGGTGATCCGGTGATCAGCGCCGCAGTCAACGGCGAGTGTGCTTTCGGGCAGATCCTTGGTCACCTCGCCAGACTTGCCGTGGGGAAGGGCGAGAAACACGACATCGTGGCCAGCGAGAGTCGCGGCATCCGTCGGCTGAAGCTCGAGGTGAGCCAGCGACCTCAGGTGGGGCTGAACCAACACCAGTGGCATCCCGGCGCTCTGGAACGCCGTGACCGTCGTCACAGTGAACTCGGGATGGGCGGAGAGCAACCTCAACAACTCACCACCGGCGTAGCCGCTAGCACCAGCGACCGCAACCGTCAAAGTCATGGATCTACCTTATTGACGAGGATGCTCGTCGCGACGTCGGCGCAGCACAACGGTCGAGGTACAGCGCTCGAGGGTGCTCACGATGCCGGTCACGCAACAGAGCGTACCGCTATCCCCCGTGACCGTGCGAATCGCTACTCTGGTGATGGACGCTCACCAGGGGCATCCACTCAACCGCAGGAGAATTCATGTCTGACCTCGACGGACTCATCAACCTCATCCCCATCGGCGACATCGCCAAGAAGCTCGGTATCGACGAGAGCGTCGCCAAGGCTGCGGTCGCCGTTGCCGTTCCGGCAATCGTCGGCGGCCTCGCTGCCAACGCCAAGACTGATACCGGTGCGAAGAAGCTTGAGTCCGCTCTCGGACACCACACCGACAAGAAGATCACCATCGACGACACCGAAGACGGCGAGAAGATTGTCAAGCACGTCTTCGGCGCAAAAGCCAACGACGTCGCCGCTGCCGCAGGCGAAAAGGCCGGTGGCCCCGACATCGGAGCCATCGTCGCTCAGGTGCTCCCTATCATTGCCCCGATCGTGCTCGCGTTCGTTGCCAAGCAGTTCCTCGGCGGAAAGGGCGAGGCGGCAGCGCCCGCGGCCGAAGAGGCTCCCGCGGCGAACGGCGGTGACATCGGCAGCCTGCTCGGCGGGCTGCTGTCGTCGAAGGAGGGACAGGACCTCATTGGTGGCGCGCTTGG
>JANOED010000261.1:0-5086 GCA_031413035.1 Leifsonia sp.
CTGCGCGCGACGTCGTGTACGCGAACGCCCCACACGCCGGCTTGTGCGGCGAGTGCGCTCACAATTGCTGTCGCCTCGTCTCGCTGGGCGGGCTGATCGCCCCACGGTGCGAGAAACCGCTTTCGCGAAGCCCCAACGAGCAATGGATGCCCCAGGCTCGCGAGCTCGTCGAGCCGCCCCAGCAGCTGCCAGTTGTGCTCCGGGCGCTTCGCGAAGCCGAGACCCGGGTCGAGGATCACCCGTGCCGGATCGACTCCCGAGACGACCATCGCCGCCAGCCGAGACTTGAGCTCCTCGCGCACGTCGGTAACGACGTCATCGTATTGCGCTGCCGAGTCGTCGGCGGTGCCGCGCCAGTGCATCGCAACGTAGGTGAGCCCGGTTTCGGCGACCACGCGGTACATGCTCGGGTCGGCGAGACCGCCAGACACGTCGTTGATGACCGATGCTCCAGCCCCTGCCGCCGCGAACGCGGTGTCGGCGTTCAGCGTGTCGACGCTCACGACAACCCCCGCTGCGACGAGCTCTCGAATCACCGGCAGCACCCGGCGCTGCTCCTCGCCAACGGTGATCCGCTGGGCGCCGGGACGCGTCGACTCACCCCCGACGTCGACGATGGTGGCGCCCTCGTCGCGCAGCCCGATGCCGCGGCTCACCGTCTCGTCGACACTCGCGTCGACGCCGCCGTCGCTGAACGAGTCTGGCGTCACGTTGAGGATGCCCATGAGCTGAACGGTCACTGCTGCCCGCCGATGAGCGCCATGACCTCGGCGCGTGCGACCGGGTCGGCGAGGCTGCCCCGCGCGGCGATGGTGACCGTTGAACTGTCGGTCTGTCTGGGTCCGCGAGCCGACACACAACCGTGCACCGCGTCGACGACTACGAGAACGCCGAGAGGGGCGAGGGCGGTGGCGAGGGCATCTGCAATCTCGTCAGTCAGACGCTCCTGAAGCTGGGGGCGGGCCGCAAGCAGGTACACGAGCTCGGCGATGCGCCCGAGCCCGATGATCTTCTCGGCGGGCGCGTAAGCGACGTGAGCGCGACCCAGAAACGGCAGCAGGTGATGCTCACACATCGATCGGAACTGGATGTCGCGCAGCAGCACGAATTCCCCGGACTCGCCCGGGATCGCGTCTGCGAGCACGGCGAGCGGGTCGGCGCCGACGCCGGAGAAGTAGTCGACATATGCCTCGGCCACTCGACGCGGGGTGTCGGCAAGACCCGGCCGCGTCGAGTCCTCACCGATGGCGGCGAGAATCTCGATCACGGCCGCCTCAACGCGCGCGGTGTCGATGGCCATGTGGGGCTTCAGGCGGTAGCGATGCCGGGAGTCTTGCGCGGGCGCGGCGCGCGCTTGGGCTTTACCGGCGAGTCCGACTCGATGCCACCCTCGGAGAGGCCGGCGTCAATCGGGAGCTTCGACGGAACCTTCACCGGCGGGCGGTCAGACAGCGGCCGCGAGTCACTCGAGAGCCACTGTGGGCGCTCGGGCAGCTTCTCGACGCCCTCGAATATGGTCGCGAGCTGCACGTGGTCGAGCGTCTCCTTGGTGAGCAGCTCGGTCGCTAGCGCGTCGAGGATGTCGCGGTTGGTGTTCAACACCTGCCACGCCTCGTCGTGTGCCTGATCGATCAGCTTGCGCACCTCGTCGTCGATCGCCTCGGCCATCGTGTCTGAGAAGTCGCGGGTGTAGCCCATGTCGCGGCCGAGGAACGGCTCGCCGGCCGCCTGGCCGAGCTTGACCGAACCGATCTTCGCGCTCATGCCGTACTCGGTGACCATGCGACGCGCGATCGCCGTGGCCTTCTCGATGTCATTGGATGCCCCGGTCGTCGGGTCGTGGAACACGATCTCCTCGGCGACCCGGCCTCCCATCGCGTAGGTCAACTGGTCGAGCAACTCGTTGCGGCTGACCGAGTACCGGTCTTCCAAAGGCAGCACCATCGTGTAGCCGAGAGCGCGCCCGCGCGGCAGGATCGTCACCTTCGTCACGGGGTCGGTGTTGCGCATGCTCGCCGCGGCAAGAGCGTGACCGCCCTCGTGGTAGGCCGTGATGAGCTTTTCTTTGTCGTTCATCAGGCGGGTGCGGCGCTGCGGGCCGGCCATAACGCGGTCGACGGCCTCGTCAAGAGCCCGGTTGTCGATCAGCTGGGCGTTGCTGCGCGCGGTGAGCAGCGCTGCCTCGTTGAGCACGTTCGCAAGGTCAGCCCCGGTGAAGCCGGGGGTCTTGCGGGCGAGCACCTCAAGGTCGACGCTCTCGGCCATCGGCTTGCCCTTGGCATGCACCTCGAGAATCTGCTTGCGCCCCTGGAGGTCAGGGGAATCCACACCGATCTGCCGGTCGAAGCGGCCCGGGCGCAGCAGCGCGGGGTCGAGAACGTCTGGCCGGTTGGTCGCGGCGATCAAGATCACATTCGCCTTGACGTCGAAGCCGTCCATCTCGACCAGCAATTGGTTGAGGGTCTGCTCGCGCTCGTCGTTGCCGCCGCCGATGCCGGCACCGCGGTGACGACCGACTGCGTCGATCTCGTCGATGAAGATGATCGCGGGCGCATTCTGCTTGGCCTGGTCGAACAGGTCGCGCACTCGGCTCGCGCCGACACCGACAAACATCTCGACGAAGTCAGAGCCCGAAATCGTGTAGAACGGCACGCCCGCCTCGCCTGCGGTCGCGCGGGCGAGCAGCGTCTTACCGGTTCCGGGAGGGCCGTAGAGCAGGACGCCCTTGGGGATGCGCGCACCCACAGCGAGGAACTTCGCGGGCTCCTTGAGGAAGTCCTTGATCTCCTCGAGCTCCTCGATTGCCTCGTCGGCTCCGGCGACGTCGTCGAAGGTGACCTTCGGCGACTCCTTGCCGACGAGCTTGGCCTTCGACTTGCCGAACTGCATGACGCGGCTCCCGCCGCCCTGCATGCGCGTGAGCAGGAAGTAGAAGATAACCCCGATGATGAGGAACGGGATCACGAGGCCGAGAAGCGATGTGAAGAAGTTGGTCTGGGGAACCTCGTCGTCGAACGTGACATCCGCGTCGGTGATGGCCTGAATGACCTCGACGCCGCGGGGCTGCACGTAGTAGAACTGCACCTTCGTGCCGTTGTCTCCCGCAGACTCGGTCAACACCAGGTCGACCCGTTGCTCGCCGTCAACGATCTTGACCGACTCGACCGTGTTGCCCTTGAGCAGGTCAAGACCCTCCTGAGTGGAGATCGGACGGAACCCGGCCGCGCTCGTGATGAGCGTGAAGCCGATCGCGATGACGGCGAACGCCAGCACGATATAGACGATCGGTCCGCGGAAAATACGCTTCATATCCATGATGTTGCTGGGCGGTCAGGCCCGGCGCCTTCCTACTGTTTAGACGTCCTGCAAGGTTACCGTCAGCCGTCTCGGCGAGACCTGTATGTTCGCCTTGGGCGCACTGGTGCTAGAGCACGGTCACCGGTGGTCGAGCGCGTCGAGACCTACGAGTACACGTGCGGAGCCAGCACGGCGATGCCGCGCAGGTTGCGGTAACGCTCCGCGTAGTCGAGCCCATAGCCCACAACGAAGGCGTTCGGGATGTCGAAACCGAAGTACTTGACCTCGACTTCGACCTTCGCGGCATCCGGCTTGCGAAGCAACGCGAGAATCTCAAGGCTCGCCGGACCCCGGCTCTCGAGGTTGGCGCGCAACCACGAAAGCGTTAACCCCGAGTCGATGATGTCTTCGACGATGATGACGTGGCGACCCTCAAGGTCGGAATCGAGGTCTTTGAGGATGCGCACGACGCCGGAGGATTCGGTGCTCGCGCCGTACGACGAGACGGCCATGAAGTCGAGGTCGACGTGAATCTTCAGTTCGCGGGCGACATCGGCCATTACCATGACGGCGCCCTTCAGCACGCCCACCAACAGGGGTCGTTCTCCTGCGTAGTCGCGTTCGATGCGGCGCGCGAGCTCGGCGACCTTGTCGCGAATCTGTTGCTCGGTGAGAATCACGTCGGTGATCTCGTCGGTGACGTCGGCCAGTTCCATGCGGCGTGCTATCCCTTGGCTCGGAAACTGAGCAGGCCGCCCAGCCGCTCAACTCTAATGCCGGGCAGGTCGAGCGCGCCCTGCCCGTGCCAGTCGGTCACCAGCCGAGCAACCTCAAGGGTTTGGGCGCGGCTGAGCGACACGTCGAACTCGCTCGCCACCACCAACCGGATCAACCGCTGGCGCAGCGCCGCCGGGTTCGCGGCGAGCGCAGCAACCGGCAGGCTGATGCCCGCCTCGGAGTGCTCGGCGAGGTCTTCGGCGAGCTCTTCTGCGAAGTGGTCGAGGGCGTCTGAGTCTTCGCGCAGCTGATCCGCGGTACGGGCGAGCGCCTCGGCGATCCCGGGGCCGAGTTCGGTTTCGAGCGCCGGCAGCAGGGTGCGGCGCACCCGCACTCGTGCGAATGCGGGATCGTCGTTCTGCGGATCGAGCCACGGCGTCAGGCCCGAGTCGGCGCAGAACTGCACCGTAGTCGAACGACGGATGCCGAGCAGCGGCCGCCGATACAGCCCCGTGACCGGCGCCATACCCTTCACACTCGCCGGCCCGGACCCTCGCGCCAACCCCAGCAGCACCGTCTCGGCCTGATCGTCAAGGGTGTGGCCGAGCAGCACGGCGAGCGCGCCCGTGTCGGCGGCCGCGCGCTGCAGGGCCGCGTAGCGGGCGGTGCGAGCGGCAGCCTCCGGCCCGCCTTCTGTGCCGACCGAGACCGGTACTACCAGCACGGGGCTGAGGCCGAGGTTCTCGGCCTGCCGGGCTGCTACGGCTGCGGCATCCGCAGAGCCGGGCTGAACGCCGTGGTCGACGATCACTGCGCCGCCGCTGAGACCGGCGCGGGGCGCCTCGAAGGCAGTCGCGGCGGCGAGGGCGAGGGAATCGGGTCCGCCGCTGAGGGCGACGAGCACGAGACCCCCGGGGGTCGAGCTTGTCGAGACCTCCCCCAGGGGACGCGTCGGTGTCAACAAATTGTTTGAACCAGGAACAAACTCCATTCTGACAATATAATGTTGTGCAGGATCACCAGGAACGTTAATCCAAGAGGTTTTGGCCTCGGTAATATTCACCACGCCCAC
>JANOED010000262.1:0-3304 GCA_031413035.1 Leifsonia sp.
AGCGGCAAGCGTGTGAGGTTCGTGCAACCACTGACTCTCGGGCGCGGTCATTCCCCGAGCACCCTGGTGAGGTACTCGTTCGCGAATAGCCGATCGGGGTCGAGGCGGTCGCGCACCGCAAGAAAGTCATCGAAGCGCGGGTAGGTCGGCCGCAGGTCATCGGCGGCGCGATTGTGCATTTTGCCCCAGTGCGGGCGGCCGTCGTGGGCTCGCATGATCGCCTCGACCTCGCGGAAGTACTCCTTGTCGTTCTCCCTGAAGAACCGGTGCACGGCGACATAGCCGGTGGCCCGGCCGGTCGCGGTTGACAGCCACAACTCGTCGGCCGCAGCGGACCGCACCTCGATCGGAAACGACACCTTCCACCCCCGCTCGGCAATGAGTGCACGCACTTCGGCCACCGCAGTGGGGATCGCCTCGACCGGTAGTGCGTACTCCATCTCCCTGAAGCGCACCGTGCGGTTCGTCGTGAAGACCTCGGGCGAGTGATCGGTGAACTCGCGGTTGCCCGAGAGTTTGACGGCGAGCCGGTTGATGGGCGGGATCACCGCTGGCGCGATGCGGCCCAGATTCACGATTCCCCGGTACACGCCGTTGGCCATGAATTCGTCATCGAACCACCCCGAGAAGGCTCCGAGCGGATTCCGCGGCGAATCTCCTGGCAACCGGGTGTTGGTCTTCGTCAGCGCCGTGTCGGAGTGGGGCCACACGTAGAACTCGAAGTGGTCGGCCCCGGCGATGCGTTCGGACCACTCGGCGAGCACGACCTCAGTCGGCTCGGGCCGCTCGACGGCGTGCAGCAGGAACGCGGGAACGCAGTCGATCGTCACATCGACGACGACACCAAGGGCGCCGAGGCCGAGAACAACGGCGGGCAACAGTTCGGCGTTCTCGGTCTCACTGACCGTGAGCACCTCGCCGGCCGCGGTCACGAGAGTCGCCGCGCGAAGGCGCGTGGCGAGTCCTCCGAACGCACTCCCGGTTCCGTGAGTGCCGGTCGAGGTCGCCCCGGCGAGAGTCTGCCTGTCGATGTCGCCCATGTTCTGGAGGGCGAGTCCGTGGGGTGCCAGTAGGGCGGGCAACTGATACAGATTCGTCCCGGCGCCCAGTGTGACCAGGTTGCCGTCGACGCTGAGAATCCCGTCGATTGCCGAAATGTCGAGGTGCACGCCGTCGGTGGCAGCAATTGACGTGAAGCTGTGGCCCGCGCCCACCGGCTTGACCGTGAGACCCTCCTCGCGCGCAAACGCGATCGTCTCCTGAACCTCATCGGTGGATGCCGCGTTCGCGAGGTACCGCGGACGCGCCGTCGCCGAGCGACCCCAGTTCTGCCACCGGAGCCCAGGCTCCAACACCCCGCTTCGCACTAGCGGCGAGCGCACCTCGCTCATAGGAATGCCTTGCCCTCACCGCGATACGTCTGCATGGTGTCAACGATACGGCCGTCATCGACGAGCGCGAACTCGTTGAGGTGTTCGCTCAGCTCGCCGGCCTTCGTGTGGCGGAGCCAGACGCGATTTCCGGGCGCCAGAGCCTCGGCTGCGCGGCCGGTTACGGGTGACTGCACTTCACCGGCCGCCTCGCGCGCCACGTAGCTGAGACCTGCGGGCCAAGCGAGTTGGGGCATCCGGTCAGCTGCTGGTGGGCCGGATGCGATCCAGCCGCCGCCAAGTAACGTCGCCATTTGCGGGGTCGGTTTGCGCACCACCGAGAGGGCGAATGCGGCGGCCGGGGCGGGAGTGAAATGGCTGTAGCCGTCAAACAGGTGGGGGCCGAATAGTCCGCTTCCCGCCGCGATCTCGGTCACCGCGGGGTCAGACGACGTGCGCTCTAGGGAGCCGGTACCTCCCCCGTTGACGAACTCGAGGTTGGCGAGGTTGCGCACCGCGGCCACGACAACGCCGCGACGCTCGGCGAGCTCGGCGAACGATTTGCGTTGCATCCAGTCGATCGCCCGGCCACGCGTCCGTTTACCGGGAGGGCGATTGACCACACCGGCAATCTGGGCCTCATAGGCCATGATGCCGACGAGCGCGAAACCAGGGCGCGCGACAATCTGGGCGGCTAGTGCGGTGGCCTCCTCGACGGTGTGCACCGGCGAACGGTAGACGCCCGTGAAGCCGATTGACTTCGAACGCCACGAGGCGTCGAGTTCGAGGCAGACGCGTATCGTCTCCCGTGCGCTCGGCGGCGCGACCGCGTCGATCAAGTCGAGCTGGTCGACCGAGTCGACCATGAGCGTCACGCGTTTCGCGAGCTGTGCGGACTTCGCGAGGGCGCGAATCGACTCGGCCTCGGCGGTCGGGTACCCCACCACCACGTCATCGATCGTTTCGGCGAGCCAGAGTGCCTCAGCAAGCGTGTACGCGAGCACGCCGTGGTAGCCGGGCAGCGCGAGCACGGCATCGATGACCCCGCGCACCCTTACCGACTTACTGGCAACCCGGATCGGTGTGCCGTTTGCCCGGGCGAGCATGTCGTGAGCGTTGTGGGCGAGCGCCGGCACCGAGATGGCACCAAACGGAGTGTCGAGGGCGGCGGTTGCCGCTGTAAGGCCGCCCCAATACTTCGCTGGCGAGCCCCGCCACGGTTGCTCGATGGGCGGCGACGAAATGTCGATCATCGTGAGCCGCCGACGAGCTGGGTTCGCAGAGCTGAGGGTGTGTTGCGCGCTGGGCGAGCGAGGGCGGCGATGGATGCCGCGGCGAGATCCAGCACGCGGGTTGCGGCGGCGGCATCCCGATCGGCCAGCCACGCCAGCGACACGCCACCGGTCGTCGTGATGATCGCGCGCGCGACGTCGTCGAGCGGGACGGCCCACTCGACACCCGCCGCGGCGGCAACGTCGATCAGCAATGAGGCCGCTGCCGCACGGTAGCGCTCGTGCTGCTCGCGAGCGAGGTGCTCGAGCCCGGGGGTGCGAAGGGCGTAGAGCATCAGCTCCTGCAGAACCTGCTCGTGGAACGGGTCGGCCATGACGTAATCAAGGAAGGCGCCGAGGCCCGCGCGGAGTGATGTGCGGATGTCAGTTCCTGGTCGCAGCGCGGCAAACGACGCGAGCGACTCGGCATCGACCACGTACGCGACGAGCTCGCCCATCATCTCGTCGTGAGACCGGAAGGCGTAGTGAAAGCTCGCCAGCGACATCTCTGCTTCCGCGACGATGGCGCGGGTTGTGGCCGCGGCCACTCCGTGGCGACCTGGAAATCGCGCACGACATTGAGCACAGGCTTCACGTAGATGCGCGTCGGCGCGAGCAGCGCGGCGGCGAGCGACGTGTTGAGTTCTGGCGGCGCGTCGCGCA
>JANOED010000263.1:0-2239 GCA_031413035.1 Leifsonia sp.
CGCATCGGATGGCAGGTGTGGAGCACCGAGCGCGTGCTCGACCTCGCCCGCACGATCCTGTTCCCGCTCTATGCGAGCCTCTTCACCCCGGTCTGGCTGCGAATACTCGGAGCCCGGGTTGGGCGTGATGTCGAGGCATCCACAGTGCTTCTCGTTCCGTCAATGACCACAATTCGAGACGGTGCCTTCCTCGCCGATGACACCATGATCGGCTCGTACGAGCTCGGCGGCGGCTGGCTGCGGCTCGGCAGTGTCGACATCGGCAAGCGCGCGTTCGTGGGTAACTCGGGTATGGCTGCGGGGGGCCACTCCGTGCCGAAGGACGGCCTGATCGCGGTGCTCTCGGCGGCGCCCGCGAAGTCGAAACCTGGCTCGTCGTGGCTCGGGTCGCCCGCCGTACGACTGCGCAGAACCGTTGCGGTGGTCGATGATGGGCGCACCTTCAGGCCGCATGCCGGCTTGAGAGTCGCTCGAATTGCCTGGGAGGCAACGCGGATCGTTCCGGTGATCGTGACCTGCGGGATCGGCCTAGCGGTGCTCTGGACGCTCGCACTGCTCACGGTCACCGTCGGACCGGTCGCCGCCGCCCTTCTCAGCGGCGCCGTCATGCTGGCCGCCGGAGCTGTTGCCGCCGCCATCACCACCGCCGCGAAGTGGATCTTCGTGGGGCGCATACCGGTGGCGGAGCATCCACTCTGGTCATCGTTCGTCTGGCGCTCGGAGGTCGCTGACACGTTCGTCGAGATGGTCGCGGCCCCCTGGTTCGCACAGGCAGCAACCGGAACGCCAGCGCTCGTCATCTGGCTACGTAGCCTGGGCGCGTCGATCGGTCGTGGGGTGTGGTGCGAAAGCTACTGGCTGCCCGAGGCCGACCTCGCCCGGCTCGACGATGGTGCCACAGTGAATCGCGGATGCGTAGTGCAGACGCATCTATTCCATGATCGAATCATGAGCATGGACAGGGTGACGCTCGACGCGGGAGCAACACTCGGCCCCCACAGTGTCATCCTTCCCGCCGCACGGATCGGCGCAAACGCCACAGTAGGCCCTGCATCTCTCGTCATGCGCGGCGACCTCGTTCCGGCCGGGAGCCGCTGGAGCGGCAACCCGATCGGGCCGTGGCGCGACGTGCGCTTCGCCGACTACCACGCGAAGAACACCTAATGGCCTCGAAGACCGTGAACTCCCACCGCGCCGGAGACTCGTACGTACCGGGGAGCGGCAATTCCGGGTACCGGGTCGAGTCGTACGACCTCGACGTGAAGTACCGGGTCGCCACCAACCGCCTCGAAGGCACGGCCGTCATCACCGGCGTGAGCACCCGAGCTCTACCCAAGGTGGTACTCGACCTCTCGCGACTTCAGGTCTCCAAGGTTCGCCTTCAAGGCACGCGAAGCGTGGGGTTCGCGCAAACACCCAACAAGCTCACGATAACTCCGGCCGCCGCCATCCCGACCGACACCCGATTCGTTCTCACCGTGTCGTACGCGGGTGCCCCGGTTCCGCGCCCCAGCCGCTGGGGGCCTTTGGGTTGGGAGGAGCTTCAGGATGGCGTGCTCGTAGCTGCCCAGCCGACCGGTGCACCATCGTGGTTTCCCTGCAACGACGATGTCGCTGATAAGGCGACCTATCGCATCCGGGTGACGACGGAACAGGCCTATACGGTCGTCTGCAATGGGATGCTCGCCGAGCATCGTGTCGCGGCCGGTCGAGGCGTCTGGCAATACGTGCAGGATGAACCGACCGCGACCTACCTCGCAACCCTTCAGATCGGTCGCTACGAGCGCACGGAGACAACGTTCGGTGGCGTGGCCGGAGTTCTCGCTTATCCGGTCGCGCTGAAGGCCCGCGTACTGACGGACTTCGCCGCTGTCTCGCGGATGATGACTCTGTTCGAGCGCCTGTTCGGACCGTACCCGTTTGCCAGCTACACCGTCGTGGTCACCCCGGATGACCTGGAGATTCCGCTCGAATCGCAGTCGCTCGCCACCTTCGGAGCGAATCACGTCGATGGACTCGGCGGAGCTGAGCGGCTCGTCGCGCACGAACTCGCGCACCAGTGGTTCGGCAATAGCGTGGGCCTGGGGTCATGGAAGGACATCTGGCTCAACGAGGGTTTCGCGTGCTACGCCGAGTGGCTGTGGTCGGAGAACAGCGGTGGTGCCAACGCCGACACACTCGCCAGGCAGTTCCGGCGTCGCCTCGTGGGGCTCCCGCTCGACCTCACGCTGGGCGACCC
>JANOED010000264.1:0-3335 GCA_031413035.1 Leifsonia sp.
AATTCGTCCTTGACATCTGCCGTTAGAGTCACGGGCGAATCTCCTTCTGAAAGTCTGTCAGTTGTGGTGCTGAATGCCAGAATACTCGGACTACTCGCGACCGAGATCCCTGTGCTTGAGGCTGACGGCGACTCCGGGCGCATCCCCCAGCAACGTCGCGAGCACCTCGGCTACAGCTACCGAGCGGTGCTTCCCCCCGGTGCATCCAATGGCGATAGTAGCGTGTCGCTTATTCTCCCGCTGGTACCCGGCGAACACGGGCCTCAGCGCGGCCGCGTACGCGGCGACGAACTCTTCTGCGCCCGCCTGATGCATCACGTATTCGCTCACTTGCGAGTCGAGCCCGGTGTAGGACTTGAGTTCCGGGTTCCAGAAGGGGTTCGGCAGGAAGCGAACATCGGCGACGTGATCCGCATCGGTGGGAAGTCCATATTTGAACCCGAAGCTCAGAACCGTGAGTTGGAGACCGGCGGCCTCCTTCTCGGCGAACCGCTCCGTCACTTGCGTCGCGAGCTGGTGAATATTGAGCTCCGACGTGTCGATTACGAGATCACTGCCCTCGCGGATCTCCGCCATCCGGGTTCGCTCCGCGCTGATGCCGTCGAGGAGTGTTCCATCGCCCTGGAGCGGATGGGGCCGTCGAACTTGCTCAAAGCGTCGCACCAGCGCGGCATCCGTCGCCTCAAGGAAGAGCACCCTCACCATGGCGTTTGAGCGGAGCGACTCAATGGTCTGTTGCACATCAGCGAAAAGCTTGCCGCCACGAACATCTACAACCGCGGCGATTCTCGGTAAGGCGTTGCCCGCCTTCTGTGCGAGTTCGACGAGTGGCCTCAGCATCTGCGGCGGGAGGTTGTCGACGACGTACCAGCCGAGATCTTCAAGGGCATTTGCGACAGTCGACCTACCGGCCCCAGACATGCCGGTGACGATCAGCACCTCTTGGGCGTTGCTCGCTACTGCCATCGTGCTCCCAGACTACCCGCTGGAGAGTTAGGCCTGGCGCTTCGATTGACTGAGACGCTCGACGATTGATGCGGCGAGTTGAGGCCCGATCCCCTTGACTTCGGCCATCTCTTCGGGTGTGGCCTCTTTCACTCGTGTCACCGACCCAAAGTGCTTGAGGAGCAACTTGACGCGGGTCGGACCTAGCCCCGGAATCTCGGCCAGCACCGACTGGATGTCGTTCCTGCGCTTCTGCCGCTGGTAGCTGATAGCGAACCGGTGAGCTTCATCACGAACCCGCTGCACGAGGAAGAGCGCGTCACTGTTGCGGGGCAGGATCACCGGGTAATCAGAGTCGGGCAACCAGAGCTCTTCAAGGCGTTTGGCAATGCCACACAGCCGGATACCCGTCACCCCCGCCTCGTCAAGTGCGCGTTGCGCAGCCGCGACCTGCGGCTGACCCCCATCGACGATGAGCAGTTGCGGAGGGTACGAGAACTTGCGCTTCAGGGGCACTTCTTCCTCGACGCCGTCCGGCTCGCTCAAATAGGCGATTCGGCGGGTCAGGACCTGATGCAGCGACTGGGTATCGTCCGCTGATTCCGAGATGCTGAATCGACGGTACTGGTCCTTGCGGGGCAGGCCGTCTTCGAAGACGACCATTGATGCCACGATGTTTGTTCCGCTGAGGTGGGAGACGTCAAAGCACTCGATGCGCAGCGGAGCTTCATCCATACTCAGCGCCTCCTGAAGGTCGGCAAGGGCCTGCGACCGCGCAACGAAGTCCGCGCTGCGCCTCGACTTGTAGAGCACCAAGGCATTCTGCGCGTTCTTGGTGACCGTCAGGGCAAGCGCCGCCTTGTCGCCACGTCGTGCCACCTTGAGTTCAACCCGCCCGCCCAATTCCCGCGCCCTCAACTCGCCGAGCCACACTTCGAGGGCCGGAGCATCATCGGGCAATGCTGGCACGAAGATGTCATTCGGTGGCACCGCATCCTCGTAGGCGTTCTGGAGCACCGACTCCACTAGGTCAGGAAGATCGAGGTCAAGCTCCTTGTCGACAACCCACCCCCGCACTCCACGAATACGCCCGCCCCGCACGATGAACTGCTGAACGGCCGCCGCAAGCTCGTCGTGCGCAATTCCAAACATGTCGAGGTCAAGGCCCTCATCCAGAACCACCGCGTTCTTCGCAAGCGCCGTTTCCATTGCTGTAACTTGGTCGCGGTACCGGGCGGCTAGTTCATAGTCTTGCGCCTCCGAGGCTTCCCCCATCCGGCGTGTGATGGTGGTCACATATCGGGAATCGTTGCCGCCCATGAAACTCGCGAAGTCGACAGCGATGGACTTGTGCTCTTCTAGGCTGACGCGACCCACGCACGGGGCAGCGCACTTACCAATGTCGCCGAGCAGACACGGTCGTCCCGTCTGCTGCGCACGCTTGTAGGTCGCATCTGAGCAACTGCGCATCGGGAATGCTTTGAGCATGATGTCGACGGTCTCCCGAATCGCCCACGCTCGTGAGTATGGGCCGAAGTAACGCGCGTTCGCGATGCCTCGGTTGCGAGTCACGATCACTCGCGGTACCGAGTCCCCGAGAGTGATTGCTAAGTAGGGGTAGCTCTTGTCGTCCTTGTACTGCACGTTGAAGGGCGGGTGGAACTCCTTGATCCAGGTGTATTCGAGCTGAAGGGCCTCGAAGTCGTTCGCAACGACAGTCCATTCGACGGATGCTGCGGTCTGCACCATTCGCCTAGTGCGCTCGTGGAGGGTCGCGAGTGGAGCGAAGTAGTTGCTCAGGCGGGAACGGAGGTTCTTCGCCTTGCCGACGTAGAGCACTCGGGAAGCGGCATCCCGAAACCGATAAACCCCGGGCTGAGTCGGGATCTCGCCCGCCTTGGGCCGCCAACTGACGGTCTGCGCCATGACACTGTGCGCCTGCCTAGGCGCGAGAGCCTTCGAGCATCTCTTTGAGGAAGATGCCGGTGTGGCTGCCTTCGATCGTCGCGACCTGCTCGGGGGTTCCGATCGAGAGCACCTCTCCCCCGCCAGCACCCCCCTCAGGGCCGAGGTCGATCAGCCAGTCTGCGGACTTGATCACGTCGAGATTGTGCTCGATAACAATGACTGTGTTGCCCTTGTCGACCAGACCATTCAGAACCGCAAGGAGCTTGCGCACGTCTTCGAAGTGCAGCCCGGTGGTTGGCTCGTCGAGGACGTAAATGCTCCTGCCCATCGACCGGCGCTGGAGCTCGGTTGCTAGCTTAACCCGCTGAGCCTCGCCACCTGACAGAGTCGTCGCACTCTGACCCAGTCGCACATACCCGAGCCCGACCTCTTCAAGCGTCTTGAGATAGCGGTGTATTGACGAAATCGCCTCGAAGAACTCG
>JANOED010000265.1:0-1959 GCA_031413035.1 Leifsonia sp.
GGTCGAGAGCATCGCGGAGGGCATCGGGACCGTCGGCCGACTGCCCGTCGTGCACGCGCTGGGCGCCGACGGCCCACGCCCACCGGAGGACCTCGCGTCGGGCCGCCGGGTCGAGGCGCTGCTCGCCTCGCTGTCGCTGACGGGCGAACCGGTCCCGAACGGGCCGGTACTTCTCGTCGACGACACCGCTCGTTCCACCTGGCCACGGTTTTCAGCCGTATGCTCTACCAACTGAGCTACCTCGCCGCGCGTCGGAAGTCTAGCTAGCGTTCGTGGCCGTGGCCTCCACCGGCAGAAGCGTTTCTATCGTCGGCGCACCACTCGACCTCGGTCAGCGCCGTCGCGGGGTCGATATGGGCGCCTCAGCGATTCGGTACGCAGGACTCGAAGACGCAGTCGCTGCCTGTGGTTGCGCGGTGGTCGATCTCGGTAACGTCATCGCGCCCGAGCCCGAGGCGATCGCCGTGCGCGACGAGCACGCGCGCTTTCTTCCGGAGATCCTCGAGGCATGCGCGGCCATCGCCGCACAGGTGCGCGGGGTCGTTGAGGCCGGTGGCTTTCCCCTCGTGCTCGGCGGCGACCACTCGGTCGGCCTTGGCACGCTCTCGGGACTTGCAGCCGCGGCAGGCGGACCCGGAGGCGCTATCTGGATCGACGCCCATGGCGATCTCAATACGCCCGCCACGAGCCCCTCGGGAAACGTGCACGGCATGCCGCTAGCCGCAGCACTCGGTCTGGCGGGCGAGGCGTTCGCGCACCCTGGCCTGATGCTGCCATCGGTCGACCCGACCCGCGTCGTCCTGCTCGGGACGCGATCTCTCGACCCTGCAGAAAAGGAGCTGATCCGCCGCACAGGCATGCGCGCGATCACGATGAGCGAGATTGATCGGATCGGGATCGAGCGAGCGATGCGGGAGGCACTCGATCACGCATCCGGGGGCGGGTTCGTTCACATCTCGCTTGACCTCGATGCGCTTGATCCAGAGGTGGCACCGGGCGTCGGGACGCCCGTGCCAGGCGGGCTGACCTACCGCGAGGCCCATCTGGCGTGCGAGCTTGCGGCCGAGTCAGGGCTCGTTGGCTCGCTCGAGCTTGTCGAGGTCAACCCGATCCTCGACCGGGAGAACCGCACCGCCGCAATCGCCGTCGAGCTCGCTGCGAGCGCGCTCGGAAGAACCATCGTCTAGGAGAAGGGCCGGAGCGCCTCGGTGCCGTCGAGCACGCGGATCGTGACCTCACGTCCAGGCACCGCGTGGAGCATGGCGGCGGCGTTGCCCCGGTTGATCGCAACCGACATGTTCCGGTAGCTGTCCTCGTAGAGAATCACGTCGCCCGAACGAGCGTCCGCGAACGTTCGCGCTGCCACCGCGTAGTACCTCTGCCCGGCGATCTCTAGCTCGAGCCGTGTCCCAGGGAGAACCCCCGCCTCCTCGAGAAGGTCAAGAGAGAGATTCAAGGAGATGTTGCCAAAACTGTCGACGTGCAGTGCGACGGCGTCGATCTGGCCGTCGTGAGACGCGGGTTCGGGTAGGTCGAGACGAACGAGCGCCTCGGGATCAACCGGAGGCCCGAGCTCCGCGAGTGAGACCCCCAGAGCAAGATGGGCGGCTGCGGGCGCGAAGATGTCCCGTCCGTGGAACGTCCGCGAGACCGCCTCGAGCGCAAATGCGGGGTTGGCGATCTCCCGCGCTTCGACGATGCCGGCTCTCTCGGCCGCCGGCAAGAGCAACCCGTTGTCGGGGCCGACGAACAGCCGCCCGTCCCCGTCTTGAAGCGCCAATGGCCTCCGAACGCCGCCCACACCCGGATCAACCACTGCGAGGTGCACCCCGACCGGCATGTAGGGCAGCGTGCCTGCGAGAACAAAGGCTCCCTGCATCACCGCCTGCGGCGGGATCCCGTGCGTCACGTCGATGACGCGGGATCCCGGCGCAATCCGCTCGATCACCCCGTGACACG